>DATDKO010000389.1:0-12081 GCA_036519935.1 Rubrobacter sp.
TACTCCACTATCTCTGTTACGACGCCTGCTCCTACAGTCCTGCCTCCCTCTCGGATGGCAAAGTTCAACCCCTCATCCATCGCAATAGGAGAGATCAACTCCACGTTCATTACCGTGTTGTCCCCCGGCATCACCATCTCCACCCCTTCTTCCAGGCGGATCTCCCCCGTCACATCCGTCGTCCTAAAGTAGAACTGCGGCCTGTAGTTAGAGAAGAATGGCGTGTGACGCCCTCCCTCTTCCTTAGAGAGTACATAAACCTCAGCCTTGAAGCGGGTGTGGGGGGTGATCGTGTTCGGCTTGGCCAATACCTGCCCACGCTCTATGTCATCGCGCTTCACCCCTCTTAGAAGCGCCCCTATGTTGTCTCCTGCCTGCGCAGAGTCCATGCTTTTGTTGAACATCTCAACACCCGTTACAACAGTCTTACGGGTGGGACGTATCCCTACTACCTCTATCTCCTCATTGAGAGATATCTTGCCCGACTCAACCCGTCCTGTTGCAACCGTTCCTCTGCCCTGGATGGTGAACACATCCTCTACCGCCAGAAGGAAGTCCCTATCTATATCTCGCTCTGGCTCTGGGATGTACTCATCCACTGCCTCAAGGAGCTGCACTACCGAAGGCTCACCATACTCCGAATCGTCCCCTTCTAGGGCTCTTAGGGCAGATCCTATGACTACTGGGATGTCATCTCCTGGGAACTCGTACTCAGAGAGGAGCTCCCTTACCTCCATCTCAACCAGCTCAAGGAGCTCAGGGTCGTCGACCATGTCTGCCTTGTTGAGGTAGACCACTATGTATGGAACCCCTACCTGCCTGGCCAAGAGGATGTGCTCTCTTGTCTGGGGCATAGGACCATCAGCTGCACTGACAACCAGGATAGCCCCGTCCATCTGGGCAGCACCGGTGATCATGTTCTTGACGTAGTCAGCATGCCCAGGGCAGTCCACGTGTGCGTAGTGGCGACTAGCTGTTGCGTACTCCTGATGAGAGGTGGCGATGGTTATGCCCCTCTGTCTTTCCTCTGGAGCGTTGTCTATCTGATCGAAAGCCACCTCACGGTTGGCTGGATCGTCTGGGACCTCCTTGGCAAGCACCCTGGTTATGGCCGCTGTCAGAGTGGTCTTACCGTGGTCGACGTGACCGATTGTGCCGACGTTGAGGTGTGGCTTGGTGCGCTCGAATCTACCCCTTGACATCTCTCCTACCTTTCTGCTATCTCGGCCGCGATGCTCTTCGGCACCTCGGCGTAATGATCGAACTGCATGGTGAATGTAGCGCGGCCCTGGGTCTTGGAGCGCACGGTCGTCGCGTAACCGAACATCTCGGAGAGCGGCACCATGGCGCGGATGACCTGACCGCCGCCGCGGGAGTCCATACCCTGTATGTGGCCACGCCTAGCCGAGAGATCGCCCATCACGTCGCCCATGAACTCTTCGGGCACCACGACCTCGACGTCCATCACGGGCTCCAGAAGGACAGGGTTGGCCCTCTTGAGGGCCTCTTTGATGGCCATGGAACCAGCGATCTGGAACGCCATCTCGGAAGAGTCGACCTCATGGTAAGACCCGTCGACCAGCTCGACCCTGACATCGACCACGGGGTAGCCCGCGATAACGCCGGAATCCAGCGATTCCTTGATGCCCTTATCGACGCTGGGGATGTACTCCCTCGGGATGACGCCGCCGACGATCTTGTTGTCGAACTCGTAGCCGGACTCGTCGTTGTGCTCGGCGTTGATGACCGCGTGGCCGTACTGGCCCCGGCCACCCGTCTGCCGCACGAACCGGCCCTCGATCCCCTCGACGCGCTTGCGGATGGTCTCGCGATAAGCGACCTGCGGACGACCGATGTTCGCGTCAACCCTGAACTCGCGAAGGAGCCTGTCGACGATGATCTCGAGGTGCAGCTCTCCCATGCCAGCGACGATGGTCTGCCCAGTCTCCTCGTCGCTGCGCACGGTGAACGTCGGGTCCTCTTCGGCGAGTCGCTGGAGCGCCACGGAGAGCTTCTCCTGGTCGGCCTTCGTCTTGGGCTCGATGGCCTGCCTGATAACTGGCTCGGGGAAGATCATCTCCTCAAGCACGATCTGCTCCTGGTCGTCCGCCGACACGAGCGTGTCGCCCGTCCCCGTATCGGAGAGGCCGATGGCCGCGACTAGCTCGCCGGCGTATACCTCGTCTCGCTGCTCGCGGCTGTTGGCATGAAGCTGCAGGAGCCTCCCGACGCGCTCGCGCCTGCCCTTGGTTGTGTTCATTACGTAGGATCCGGCCTTGAGCGTGCCCGAGTACACCCGCACATAAGTCAGCTTCCCGACGTGCGGATCTGCCTGCACCTTGAAGGCCAGCGCCGCAAGCGGGCCGTTCTCATCCGCCTCGCGGGTTATCTCCTCTCCGTCGAGGGTCTTGCCCTCCACGGGCGGCACATCGAGCGGGCTTGGCAGGTAGTCGACCACCCCGTCGAGGAGTGGCTGCACGCCCTTGTTCTTGAACGCAGAACCGACGAAAACGGGGGTCATCCTTATATCCAGCGTAGCCTGACGGATGGCGGCCCGGATCTGGTCCGGTTCGATCTCCTCGCCCTCCAGATACATGACCATGAGCTCTTCGTCCTGATCGGCAACCGCCTCGAGGAGCTTCTCCCTGTACTCGTCAGCGAGAGCACGCATGTCCTCGGGTATGTCGGTGACCTCCCACGTGGCCCCAAGGTCGTCGGTGTAGACGATGGCCCTCATCTCCACGAGGTCGACTATCCCCTGGAACTCGCTCTCGGCGCCTATCGGCAACTGCACGGGAACGGCGTTGGCCCCAAGCCTGTCGACCATGGTGCCGACGGCCTTGTAAAAGTCGGCGCCGATGCGGTCCATCTTGTTGACGAACGCTATGCGCGGCACGCCGTACTTGTCCGCCTGCCGCCAGACCGTCTCGGACTGCGGCTCGACACCGGCTACGGAGTCGAACAGCGCGATCGAACCGTCGAGCACCCGAAGACTGCGCTCCACTTCTACAGTGAAGTCCACGTGCCCGGGTGTGTCTATAATATTGACACGATGCTGATCTGCTATACGGCTATGTACGCCTTCGCGGGTCCCTTTGCCGTTCTTGCTCGAGCCTTCGATACCGCCCCAGAACACGGTCGTCGCGGCTGAGGTTATGGTTATGCCGCGTTCGCGCTCCTGGGCCATCCAGTCCATCACGGCGTTACCGTCGTGGACCTCGCCCAGCTTGTGGGTGAGGCCCGTATAGAGCAGGATGCGCTCCGTCGTCGTCGTCTTACCGGCATCGATGTGGGCCATGATGCCGATATTTCTGACCCGCTTTAGCGGGATCTTTCTGGATACTTGTACAGCCATATTAGTTCCTCGTCACCACCTGTAATGGGCGAAGGCCCGGTTGGCCTCTGCCATCCGATGCGTGTCTTCCTTACGCTTCACGCTCGAGCCGATATTGTCTTTGGCGTCCAGGATCTCCCCTGCCAGCCTGCGGCCCATGGTCTTCTCGCGCCTGGCGCGGGCGAAGGCAACCATCCAGCGCAGCGCCAGCGTGTTCGCCCTGCGGGCGTCGACCTCGACAGGCACCTGGTAGGTCGCGCCGCCGACACGCCGGCTCTTGACCTCGAGGCGTGGCCTGATGTTGTCCAGGGCGTTGTTCAGTACCTGGACCGGGCTCGTGCCCGTGCGCTCCTCGATGTAAGAGAGGGCGTCGTAGACGATTCTTTCCGAGGTGCTCTTCTTACCGTCGAGCATGATCTTGTTTACCAACTGCTGCACCAGCACGCTCCCGTAGACGGGATCGGCGGCTATCTTCTTCTTTGGTGGCGCTGCTCGCCTCGGCATCTACTATCCTCCTACGACTTCTTGGTCCCGTACTTGGAACGGCCCTGCTTGCGGTTGTTGACGCCGAGAGTATCGAGCGCCCCGCGCACGACCTTGTAACGCACGCCGGGCAGGTCTTTGACCTGTCCGCCGCGCACGAGCACCACGGAGTGCTCCTGCAGGTTGTGCCCCTCCCCGGGAACGTAGGCCGTGACCTCCTGACCGTTCACCAGACGGACCCTGGCCACCTTGCGCAGCGCAGAGTTCGGCTTCCTCGGCGTGGTGGTCGAGACGCGCGTACACACGCCGCGCTTCTGGGGAGACCCCTGCAGCGCCGGCGTCGCCGCCTTCTTCGTCTGTTTCTCCCGCTCGTTGCGCACAAGCTGGTTGGTCGTCGGCATGGCCGCGCCTCTCTCTCTACATGGAAAAGGGGACTACTACAAAGTCGCGCCGCGGCCCGAAGACCGGCTACTCCATTGGTAACCGCTCCTAACCGCGACGCATTATTTTAGGCTCAAGAAGCCGCTATGTCAAGCTGGAAAGAGGCCAGGGCGTTGTCGCCCCGGCCCGAAAGCTGACTGGCTGAAATGCTGACAAGCTCTCAAGACGCCGCCATGTCAAGCTCATCGATGTCCTGCGTCCTGTAGCCCTCGACGGCCACGGTGAGCCGCCTGTAACGCGGCAGTCCTGTGGCTGCGGGTATGAGCTTCCCGATAATAACGTTCTCCTTCAGGCCTGCGAGGCTATCCACCTTGCCCTCGATGGCAGCGTCGGTAAGGACGCGTGCCGTCTCCTGGAAAGAGGCCGCAGAGAGGAAGCTATCGGTGGCGAGCGAGGCCTTAGTTATGCCCATCAGGACCGTGTGGTAGGTGGCCTGCCTGCCTTCCTCCTCCTCGACGCGTGCGTTCTCGGCCAGGACAGTAAAGCGGTCGGCGACCTGCTCGGGGAGCAGCTTCGTGTCGCCGGGGTCGTCCACGATCACCTTGCGGAGCATCTGGCGTACGATGACCTCGATGTGCTTGTCGTGGATGTCCACGCCCTGGGCGCGGTAGACCTTCTGCACCTCATCGACCAGGTAGCGCTCGGTCGTGGTGCTGCCGCGGCCGTAGCGGAGGTCGTTCTCCAGGATGGCGTGCGGGTAGATGGACCCTTCCGTGATCGGGGTGTTAGCCCTGACCTCGGCGCCCTCGACGAACTCGGGCCTGAGGAGCTGGCGTTCGACCGTGTACGACCTGTTCTCCTCGCCATCTGGCGCGGTGATAACGACCTTGATCTGCCTGTCGGAGTCTGCCTCCTCGAGGGAGACGATACCGTCAATCTCGGCGAGGGTCGCCTCGGCCTTGGGATGGCGGGCCTCGAAGAGCTCGACGACCCTGGGGAGGCCTGCCGTGATGTCTTCGCCTGCGATGCCGCCTGTGTGGAAGGTGCGCATGGTGAGCTGGGTGCCAGGCTCACCGATAGACTGGGCCGCGATGATGCCGACGGCCTCGCCGACGTCGACGGGCCTGTAAGTCGAGAGCGCCCTGCCGTAACAGGTCTGGCATACGCCGTGCGGGCTCTCGCACTTGGAGGGCGTCCGCACGGGAACGAGAGTCTCGCGCGGCAGCTTCTCGCGCCAGGTGGCAAGGAGGCCCGGGGTGATGTCCTCACCTGCAGTGGCGACGACCTCGCCCGTCTCCGGGTTCACCAGATCTCGGGCCAGGAAGCGGGCCGCTACCGAATCGTTGGCGTCACCCCTGCCGCCTTCCAGGTAGAGCGGAAGGTCCACGTAGCCCTCCGAGCCGCAGTCCTCGTCGTTCACCACGACATCCTGCGAGACGTCGACGAGGCGGCGGGTCAGGTAGCCGGAGTCGGCGGTACGCAGGGCCGTGTCGGCCTGGCCCTTCCTCGCGCCGTGGGTCGAGGTGAAGTACTCCAGCACCGAGAGACCCTCCATGAAGTTGCTCTTCACAGGCTCCTCGATGATCTCACCCTTCGTGTTCGTCATCAAGCCACGCATGCCCGCGAGCTGGGTGAAGTTGTTGTAGTTGCCGCGGGCGCCCGAGTCGGCCATCATGTAGATCGGGTTCAGGCGCCAGAGGTTGTCCTTCATCGCCTGCTCGACCTCGTTCTTGGCCTGGGTCCACAGCCCGATCACACGCTCCAACCTCTCGTCGTCGGAGATGAAGCCCTGGTCCCACTGGTCCTCGATCTCGTCGACCATGCCCTGGTAGCGCTCGAGGATCTCCTCTTTCTGCTCGGGCACGACGATGTCGTTCTTGCCGACCGAGATGCCGGCCTTGGTGGCTGTGTGGAACCCGACCCTCTTCACGGTGTCGAGGAGCTGGCTGACCAGCTCCGTCGGGTAGCGGGCCACGTACCCGGCGACTAGGTCCTTGATCTCACCCTTCTTCAACGTGTGGTTGATGTAGGGATAGGACTCGGGGTCGTAGGCGTCACCGAGGTAGTCCCTGAGGGTCTGCTCGACGTTCTCGTTGAAAAGGACGCGACCGAGGGTGGTCTCGATCCGTTCGCCGCCCCTACGGGCGATGACCTTGTCGTGGATCTTGAGCGTCCCCTCCTTGTAGGCAGCCTCGGCCTCGTCGTAAGAGGAGAGCAGCGCCTTGACCTCGGCCTCCTCGAAGTCCTCGGGGCCGTAGGTGATGTAGTAGAGCCCGAGCACCATATCCTGCGAGGGAACGGCGATCGGGAACCCGTTGGCGGGCAGAAGTATGTTCTGCGTGGAGAGCATGAGGACGCGGGCCTCGGCCTGCGCCTCGGGGCTCAGGGGCACGTGCACCGCCATCTGGTCGCCGTCGAAGTCCGCGTTGAAGGCGGAACAGACCAGCGGGTGGACCTGGATGGCCTTGCCCTCCACGAGCACGGGCTCGAACGCTTGTATGCCGAGGCGGTGGAGCGTCGGCGCGCGGTTCAAGAGCACGGGGTGCTCCTTGATGACGTCCTCCAGGACGTCCCAAACCTCGGGGCGCAGCCGCTCGACCATCTGCTTGGCGCTACGAATGTTCGGCGCCAGGGCCCTGTCAACGAGGACCTTCATCACGAAAGGCTTGAAGAGCTCGACAGCCATCAGGCGCGGGAGGCCGCACTGGTGCATCTTCAGGCCAGGGCCGACCACGATCACCGACCGGCCGGAATAATCCACGCGCTTGCCGAGCAAGTTCTGCCTGAAGCGGCCCTGCTTGCCCTTGAGCATGTCGGAGAGGCTCTTGAGCGCCCTGTTTCCGGCGCCTGTGACGGCGCGTCCGCGGCGCCCGTTATCGAAGAGGGCGTCGACGGCCTCCTGGAGCATCCGCTTCTCGTTGTTCACGATCACATCCGGAGCGCCGAGATCGAGCAGGCGACGAAGCCTGTTATTCCTGTTTATGACCCTGCGGTAGAGGTCGTTCAGGTCGGAGGTGGCGAAACGGCCGCCGTCGAGCTGGACCATCGGGCGAAGGTCGGGCGGCAGCACCGGGATGGCTTCCATGATCATCCACTCGGGGCCATTGCCGCTCACGCGGAAGGCGTCGACGACTTTGAGGCGTTTTATCGCCTTCTGGCGCTTCTGTCCTCTGGAGGAGGCCACGACGTCCCTGAGGTCCTGGGCCTCGTTCTCGAGGTCGACCTGTCCTATAAGGTCCCTTATGGCCTCGGCGCCCATCCCGCCGCGAAAGTACACCCCGTAGCCGTACTCGTCTCCGAAACGGTCCTTCATCTCGCGGAAGAGCTCCTCGTCGTCCACGATCTGGCGCGGCTCCAGCGTCTGGAACTCCTCCCAGGCTCGCCTGACAAGCCCTATCTGCTCGGTAACCGAGCGGCCTATGTCCGCGACGGACTCTTCGGCCTCCTTGTGGACCTTCGTTATGGCGGCCTTGCGCTCGTCCTCGGGTATGTCCGCGTACTCCTCGGTCAGCTCGTCCGGAGAGCTCTCGCCCTTGATCACGCTCTCACGCTTGGTCCTCAGGGCCTGGATCTGGTCGATCTCCTCGTCCCTGTCCAGCTCGAGCTGCTGGATCTCATCCTCAACCCTGCCACGCAGCAGGTCTATGTCGTTGGCCCGCTCCTCGCGGTCGACCCACGTAACGATGGAGCTGGCGAAGTAGAGTACCCGGTCGAGCTCCTTCGGACTGATATCGAGCAGATATCCCATCCGGCTAGGCACGCCCTTGACGAACCACACGTGCGCCACAGGTGCGGCGAGCTCAATGTGGCCCATCCTGTCGCGGCGCACGCGGGCGCGGGTTACCTCGACCCCGCACCTCTCGCAGATGATGCCCTTGAACCTGATCCTCTTGTACTTGCCGCAGTAGCATTCCCAGTCCTTCGAAGGGCCGAAGATGCGCTCGTCGAAGAGCCCGTCCTTTTCGGGGCGGAGGGTACGGTAGTTGATGGTCTCGGGCTTGGTAACTTCGCCTCTGGACCACTCCCTGATCTCATCGGCGGAGGCGAGGCCGATGGAGATCTTCTCCAGTTTATTTATGTCTATGTCGCGCTCGAGTCCCTGCACGCTCTATATACCTCCCCTTCCGAAGGCGCCCGGTGGTGAGTCCTCCAGGTTGCCCGTCGGTTCGTCGCGGCTGAGGTTGATGCCCAGCGCGCGGGCGGCCTCATCCCAATCCCTGCGGTCCTGATCCTCGGCCGCGGCCTCTGCGTTGTAGACCGGCTTGACGGAGAGTCCCAGGGACTGCATCTCCTTGAGCAGCACCTTGAAGCTCGCCGGCACACCAGGCTCGGGGATGTTCTCACCCTTGACTATCGACTCGTAGCTCTTGACCCGGCCTACCCTGTCGTCGCTCTTTATGGTAAGCAGCTCCTGCAGGGTGTGCGCCGCGCCGTAAGCCTCGAGCGCCCACACCTCCATCTCTCCGAACCGCTGGCCGCCGAACTGGGCCTTGCCGCCCAGTGGCTGCTGCGTGACCAGCGAGTAAGGACCGGTGCTCCTGGCATGTATCTTATCGTCCACCAGGTGCAAGAGCTTGAGTATGTACATGTAACCGACGGTGATCCTGCCGTCGAAAGGCTCTCCTGTCCTGCCGTCGTAAAGGGTGACCTTGCCACCGCGGCCCATGCCTGTCCCTGAGCCACCGTTGTTGCGGACCTTCTCTATGGCCTCGTTAACATCCTTGAGCTCAGCACCGGAGAACACGGGCGTCGAGACGAAGACGGGCTCGCCGCCGTCCTCCCCGAGGCCCTGGCTCGCGGCCCACCCGAGGTGGGTCTCCAGGATCTGGCCGATGTTCATCCGGCTCGGAACGCCCAAGGGTGAGAGGATCACATCGACAGGACGGCCGTCCTCCATGAAAGGCATGTCTTCCTCGGGCACGATCTTGGAGATGACGCCCTTGTTGCCGTGGCGCCCGGCGAGCTTGTCGCCTTCAGCGATCTTGCGCTTCTTGGCGACGAAGACCCTGACCATCTCGTTGACGCCAGGCTGGAGCTCGTCGCCCCCGTCACGCGAGAAGCGCTTGACGTCGATAACGACGCCGCCCTCGCCGTGCGGTACCTTGAGGGAAGAATCCTTTACCTCACGCGCCTTCTCGCCGAAGATCGCGCGCAGCAGCTTCTCCTCAGGCGTCGGCTCGCTCTCGCCCTTGGGAGTGACCTTGCCGACGAGTACGTCTCCGGAGCCGACCTCGGCCCCGATACGGATGATGCCGTCCACGTCCAGGTTCATCAGGACGTCGTCTGAGGCGTTGGGGATATCGCGGGTGATCTCCTCCGGCCCTAGCTTGGTGTCGCGGGCCTGCACCTCGTACTCCTCGATGTGTATGGAGGAGAGGGTGTCGTCCTTGACGATCCGCTCGGAGATGATTATGGCGTCCTCGAAGTTGAACCCTTCCCACGGCATGAAAGCCACGAGCAGGTTCTTACCCAGGGCCAGCTCGCCCTGGTCGGTGGAGGAGCCGTCGGCCATGATGGTCCCGGCCTCTACTTCATCGCCCTCCTTGACGAGCGGGCGCTGGTTGACACAGGTCCCCTGGTTGGAGCGGGCGAACTTCCTCAAGTTGTATTCGTCCAGCTCGCCACCGTCGCGCCTTACCGTTATCCTGTCGGAGACGACCCGCTCGACGGTGCCAGCGTGCCGCGCAAGGAGCACGTCGCCGGTGTCGGTCGCAGCCCGGAACTCCATCCCCGTACCCACGTAAGGGGCCTCGCTCCTGAGGAGCGGCACGGCCTGCTTCTGCATGTTGGCGCCCATGAGCGCCCTGTTGGCGTCGTCGTGCTCGAGGAACGGGATCAAAGCCGTGCCAACGGAGACCGTCTGCAAAGGCGCAACGTCTACGTAGTCGACCTCCTCGGCGGCGACGGTCGCGACGTCTCCGCCCTTCCTGCGGGCCAGGATCTGGGCGTCATCGGAGATCTTGCCGGTCTTGGGGTCTATGGGCGTGTTTGCCTGGGCGATCGTGAACTCTTCTTCCTCGTCGGCGGAGAGGTATTCGATCTCGTCTGTGAGCTTACCTTTCTCGACCTTTCTGTAGGGCGTCTGTACGAAACCGTAATCGTCCACGGTCGCGAACGTCGACAACTGCCCGATGAGCCCGATGTTCGGGCCCTCCGGCGTCTCTATGGGGCACATCCTGCCGTAGTGGGTGGGATGCACGTCGCGCACCTCTATCGGCGCCCGCTCCCTGCTCAGGCCGCCCGCCCCCATCGCGGAGAGGCGTCGCCTGTGGGAGAGCCCGCTCAAGGTATTGGTCTGGTCCATGAACTGCGAGAGCTGGGAGGAGCCGAAAAACTCCTTTATGGCGCTGCTCACAGGCTTGACGTTGACGACGCTCTGGGGCGTTATGGAATCCTCGTCCTGGGTCGTCATCCGCTCGCGCACCACGCGCTCCATGCGGTACATCCCGATCCGGAACGCCTCCTGCACCAGCTCCCCTACGGTCCTGAGGCGCCTGTTGCCGAAGTGCTCGTACTCGTCGAGCTTGTGGCGGATGCGCTCGTAGTTGACCCTGCCGAACTCCTCGTCCTCGGCGACCTCTTCGGCAGTCTCGATGAGGCGCCCCAGGAGGGCCTCGATGTCCTCGATGGTCAGGGTCTGGGTATCGAGCGGCACGTCGAGCTTGAGCTTCTTGTTGACCTTGTAGCGCCCGACCTCGGAGAGGTCGTAGCGCTTGGCGTCGAAGAACAGCCCGTCCACGAGGTTCTGGGCGTTCTCGATGTTGACAGGCTCGCCAGGCCTCTGCCGCCTGAAGACCTCCAGCAGGGCCTCATCCCTGGAAGGGGTGTCGTCCCTCTCCAGGGTGTTGCGCACGAGCCACGAGTCGTCGAACCGACTGAGTATCTCCTCGGGCCCGCCCATCCCGAGCGCCTTGAGCAGCACCGTGACAGGCAGCTTCCTCTTGCGGTCGATGCGCACGGAGATGTAGCCCTTGGCCTCTACCTCGAACTCCAGCCAGGACCCACGCCCAGGCATCAAGCTCGCTATCAAGACCTGCTTGGTTGGGTCCTTCGGCTCCATGATGTAGGCGCCAGGCGACCGTACGAGCTGCGTGACGACGACCCGCTCGGTACCGTTGATGACGAAGGTCCCCGAGTCGGTCATGAGCGGGAAATCGCCCATAAAGACGTCCTGCTCCCTGACCTCTCCGGTCTCTTTGACGATGAAGCGGACCTTCACGAACAGCGGCGCCGCATAGGTCTTGTCCTTGGACATGCACTCTTGGACGGAGACCGGCGGGTCTTCAAAGCGCCCCTCCCCAAACTCCACGGCGTAAGAGCCTGTGTAGTCCTCTATAGGGGAGATCTCCGTAAATGTCTTCTGGATACCCTCGTTTAGAAACTTCTGAAAAGAATTCCGCTGGATCTCGACGAGATCCGGCAACTGAACTTCTGTGGACTGTAACCGAGCATACGGGTGCCGTTTCCGGCGCACGACAGGGCTCACCAAGTTAGCTCTCCTCCGCATGGGTCGTTGAAGAATGGCCGAACACGCAAACGAGTATCTTACCCCTAATACCCGGGTAAGTCAAGGCAGAATCGCAGATAATTTGTGGCCGGTCCTGGACCGGCGCCGGGAGTGTAGCACAGCTCTTCGTAGCATGCCACGAACGGCGCTTGCGCCCTAAGGCTTCAGGTGTCAGGCATTAGGTTACGTCCTGATGCGTCGCAACCCTGACGCGACCACGTTCCAGCCCTGCAAAAGCGGCGCCCTCGTGAGAGCGCCGCCCGTACAGGTTCTGTTGCCTGAAACCTCTATGCTACTTCAATTCCACAGACGCGCCTGCCTCTTCGAGCTGCGTCTTGAGGGCGTCGGCGTCCTCGCGGCTCAGTGCCTCCTTGAC
>DATDKO010000390.1:0-6146 GCA_036519935.1 Rubrobacter sp.
ATGCTAGAAACACCCACAAATATGACTTACCGGCTCCACGCGATCTGAAGAGACAGACGATGCCTGAAGAGTCCAACTCCTCACCCCTCCCAGGCGATGCTACCTCTGATTCCTCTGGTACCTCGGCAAGCGGCTCGCCGGTAGCATTCGCAGAGACGCAAGGACTGGAACGTCCGCTGCACAACCTGCCGCTTGAGCTCTCCAGCTTTGTAGGACGAGAGCGGGAGATGTCCGAGATCGAGGCCCTGCTCGCGGGCAACCGGCTGCTGACGCTTACTGGCCCAGGCGGCTCAGGCAAGACCCGCCTGGCCCTCGCGGTAGCTTCGGAGGTACTCGAAGGTTTCGATGACGGGGTGTGGCTTGTGGAGCTCGCCTCGCTCTCTGACCCCGAACTCGTGCCGCAGGGGATGGAGAGGAGGAGAGAATCGGCACGGGCGCAGGGGGTTCTGGCCGCAGGCATTCTTGGCGTGGCGCTGCTCATAGGCGGGCTTGCACAGGCGATGCCAGCCGACGCCTCGACCAGCTTCACCGCAACCTCCACAGCCGACACCGGCGACGCCACCCCTGAGGGCATCTGCGACACTTGCACCCTGAGGGAAGCTATCCAGGAGGCCAACGCCACCCCTGGGACGGACACCATAAACTTCGCCATCCCAGGAACGGGGTAAAGACCATCTCCCCCGGTTCGGCCCTGCCGCCCTTAACGGAGCAGGTGACGATCGACGGCTACACCCAGGCCGGGGCGCATCCCAACACCAAGGCCGAGGGCAACGATGCTGCCCTGAAGATCGTGCTCAACGGGACCAACGTCAGCGGGCCCGGGTTCGAGATCCCCGGCTTCTCCTCGAATGACCTGATCAAGGGTCTCGTCATAAACCGCTTCACGGGGGCCGCGGGCATACACGGCACCTCGGTCGGGAACCGCGTAGAGGGCAACTTCATAGGCACCACGGCAGGCGGGAAGGGCGACCTGGGCAACGGCCTCGCTGGCGTGGCCATCTCGGGCTCCAACGACTCGAGCTCGAACAACGTGCTCGGGGACAGTTTCTCGGGTGGGTCAAATACCATAGCCTTCAACGGTCGGGACGGGGTCAACATCTCCGGTGGCCTGCGCAACGTCATCGACGGGAACTCGATCTTCTCCAACTCGGGGTTGGGCTTAGACCTCGCGGACGACGGCCCGACGGCAAACGATTCCGGCTACGGAGACAGCGGTCCCAACGACCTGCAGAACAAGCCGGTCCTCTCCTCGGCCAAGACCATTCCCGGAAAGACCATCGTCAAGGGCAAGCTGGAGAGCCAGCCCGACTCGGGCTACACGATCCAGTTTTTCTTCAATCCCTCAGGCACGAACGAGGGCAAGAAGTGCATCGGACAGAAGCCTATCGTCAATACTGACGCATCGGGCAACGCCAGCTTCACCTTCACGCCTGCAACGACGGTCCCGGTCGGGCAGACTATAACCGCCACGGCGCGGGCCATAAACCTTGATGCTTTCCATGGAGACACCTCGGAGTTCTCCGCCCCCAGGAAGGTGACGCACGGGGTCTTTCGGCGGATCATCGGGTCGGGGCTGATAAGAGCCCCGACCCTCCTTAGCGGCCTTTCTTGCCCGGACGCACCGGCGACTGAGATCGGGGTCAAGGAGATCAGGTAGGGTCGCCGATTCCAGTTCGAGCGTGATGTGGTGGTCCAAGAACAGCCCGAAGTATATGTAGGTTGCCGGGATGTCAGAGTCCTTCACGCCGACCTGCATGCTTCGGCCGAGTCGGACGAAGTCGAGGATCGGGCCGCTACCCCGGCGACGGTCTGGAACCGCCGATACCTGATGCTATTGGAGCAACTTCTTCAGGTTCTCTTCTAGATAGTCTGCGGTTACGCGGTCTTCCGGGGAGTAGGCGACGGCCTCCTTGCAGAGATGGTAGAGGGCCAGAGTACGGGTCGGAGAGAGTCGCCTGCTCCCGGCGTGTTCCAGGACGAGCCGCATCAGCTCCAGGGCAACCTCGGCCTCGCTCTTGCGCTGCTCCATACGGATGTCTCCCTCCGGGCCGGTCTGTGCGGGGAATTATACCGGCGGAGCGAGCGGCTATGGTAGAATCGGGGCGCTTTGATCCCGGATCCAAGCCCCAAGAGGGACTCAGAGACGCGGCCCGGCGGCCCGCGAGAGGTAAGGGATGCTCGTGGGTGAGCCGAGCAGACCTTACGTCGTCTGTCCGGTCTGCGGCCACGTATTCAGGTCCACCTATGCGAGCACCTACATCACCGTCGGCAGGGAGGCCGACCTCTGCCCCAAGATTCCTGGCCGCCCCTCGGACGGGGCGCGTTTGATCCGCAGTGCCGTGACCATGTGTCCGGTGTGCTCGTTCGCGGCAGGCGAGGCCTTCGACGACCTCGACCTGACCTTCGACGAACGCTACGGTATAGAGGAGCGCCTGAAGGAGGACGGCCTGCTGAAGGTGTTCCGCAAGGGCCAGCCGCCGTGGCTCGGCTTCCACGCGGCCGAGGTCTGCGGAAAGGAACGGAGCCTGAGGTCCCGTGAGCTTGGCGACCTGTGTCTGCGCGCCTCCTGGGTCTGCCGCAAGGAAAAGGAGCGTCCCTTCGAGAGCACCTTCCAGCTGAGGTCCCTTCGTCACTTTATGCGCTCCCTGCAGGAGGACGACCTCATCGGGCGCGAGCTCTCCGTCACCACATACCTGGTCGGGGAGCTGAACCGCCGTCTCGGCAACCACCGCGAAGCCCTCAACTGGTACGTAAACGCAGGGCGCACGACCGAAGGCGACCCCCGCGTAGCCTGGCTCGACCGTCTCATTGATAGGCAGAGCAAACTCGCCAGGGAGCAGGCGGCGTGATAGCTGCTCAGCACGCCCCGGCTGTCGCCTTCGCTTGTCAGCTAGATCTGGTACACAGTCGACGGCGAAACCGAGGGGGTCGGTACGAACGGTGTGGTCTTCACCCGCATCGGGTGCACAGACCTAGCTGAAACCTGTTATTCGATCGTCTCTGATACGACCCGCTTCCCGGTCTCTTTGTCAGGGACCCAGTAGGAGATTCCGCCAATGTACTGTGGAGTGCCTGGATAGAGCTCGGCGTCCCCGATTCCTGAGAGGCTGGTGCGGACGGCGAAGCGGGCGGCTTCGAGGGGGTTCATGTTCGTGTCGATGTTGCGCCACGTCGCCCTTGCTGTAGCGGGGAGGCGCGGCAGGTTGGCGGGCGAGGTGGATTCGCTCGCCAACTCTCGCAGGAACTTCTGCTGGCGGCCTATCCTCCCGATATCCGCCGTCGGGCCGCCCCTGTAGCGTACGTAGGCGAGCGCCTGCGTCCCATCCAGGGTCTGGGTGCCTGCTGGTATGTAGACCCGGCGTCCATCGATGCCGACCCTTATAGGTTTGCCTACTTCGAGTGTAATCCCACCTAGAGCGTCGACGATCTCCTCAACCCCACCGAAGTGTACGATGACGTAGTCGTTCATCCGGACACCGGTCAGGTTCTCGAGCGTCTCGACGGTCAACTCCGGGCCTCCGCTGGCGAATGCGGCGTTGATCTTGTCCTCCCCGACACCGGGGATGTCGACGAGCGTGTCTCGCGGCACGGCGAGCATGCCGTCTCCCGCCTTGGCGACCACGATAGTGTCCGAGCGCGAGGCCTCCCCGGCCCGCGCGTCGCTCCCCAGCAAGACCACCCGCTGCCCGCCGAACGATACGATCAGGTAGATGAGCGCGAGGGCGAAGAGTACAAGCAGGATCAGGAGTAAGGTCCGGAGGACCCTATCCTGCCTCTTACCGTCCGGACTCTGACGTCCTGCCCTGTAGACTTTCATGCCCATCTCACTATTGTAGTGAATAAAGGTGAGGTTGGCGCCGCAGCGGTGACGCGTGGTGGCGCTTCGTCGCGTAGGCGCTACAAGGCTTGGGCCTCCTATCGGCGTGATCTCTAACCCATTCTCGGCCGGTGGGATGGGGTTATACTTGAGGGCGTGGAGAAGCTGAGGAAAGCGTCGTTCGAGATCGAAGAAGAGCGGGTGGCGTGGGAGGGCCTGGCTTCGTCTTGCGCTGCGCCCATCCGAAGGTTTGCGGCTTTTACTCTGGTCGGCTTCACCTCCTTTATCGCTATTACGACCGCCGTCATCGTGTTCTATCAATTCTTCTCGGACCGCGATACGTTTGGTGTCGCCGCGACGGTACCGAGGGCCGTCTTCGACGTGACGATGCTCCTCGGCGTCGCCGTCGCCGTCGGGGGGTATCTGATCTGGCTCATCAGGAGCCTGAGGTCGTACACAGCCTTCTCGGTGGTACTGAGAAGGGGTGGCCTGGACCCGCATCGCCCGACCGCAGGGGGACTCAGGGCATACTCGGACGAGCAGTTACTCGCTCTACGTTCCCGCTACGAGCGGCTGTCCGAAGGGAAGCTCAGGGAACGCCTCGGACGCATCTTCGGGTTCCACGGTAACGACGAATTTTCGCTGGGACCGTTGAGTGTGCTCCCAGGCACGTTCGAGATGGGCGCCCTCAGGGTCGAGTGGGAGACGCAGTTGATCCTGCGCTCAGGCGAACCGATGCCTGAAATCTCCTGGTGGACCGAGGGACGTAACAGCCTCCTGCCGCGCAGGCCCGATGAAGCCCGCAAGCTCGTCTACGCCCTCCGCTACACGGGCGATTCCGTGCGCGAGCTAAAGCGCCGCTACGGCTACAGAACAGAGCGCTGGCACGCCACCGTTCCCGAAGGCAAACTCTTCGACGCCGTCCGCGACCTCGAAAGCTCCCACCGCATCCAACTGGCCCTCAGTCGTAGACGCCTCGGTTAGAGCGTGTGTAGGGAAAGGGCCCTTCCCCTACACACGCTGGTCAGCATGTCAGCACGCTCCGGCCTGCGTCCTCCCCTTATCAGCACTTCAGCACGGCGGCGGAGCCGCCGGTTGGCACTTCAGCAAGGTCTCGTGCACGCGCACACTGACAAGCTGAAATGCTGACAAGTCGCCTGGAACAGGCGACTTGCTGCAATGCTGAAGTGCTAGAGTACGCGGATGGAGAATGGATTCGGCGCGACAGCGCCTTACACGGTCGGGGTCGAGGAGGAGTTTCAGCTGGTCGACCCGTACTCGCGCGGGCTGACCCCGGCGGTGGACGAGGTGCTCGCCGCAGGGGAGGGCTCGCGGCTCATTACTTCGGAGCTCTCGCGGTCTTGTGTAGAGATGCTCTCCCCCGTCTTCGCGTCGGCCGCCGACCTCGCGCGCGAGATGCCGGGGTTGCGCCGAGAGGTGCGTGACCTCGCACGCAGCCGTGGGGTCGAGATCGTGGCTGCGGGCGCCCATCCTTTCTCCGAGCCGACGGAGCAGCCGCTCACGGGGGGGGATCACAACCGGCGCCTAGAAGAGGAGATGGGCTGGGTGGCGAGGACCCAGGCTATCTTCGGCTTGCACATCCACGTCGCCGTCCCCGACGGTGACGCTGCGATCCTGGCCGTAAACGCGCTCGCCAGGCACGTGCCGCTCCTCGTGGCGCTCTCGGCCAACTCGCCTTTCTGGCGCGGGTTCGACACCAGACTCGCCTCGACGCGGATCAAGATCTTCGAGATGTTCCCCCGCTCCGGCCTACCGCCAACCTTCCGGAACTGGGAGGACTTCGAGGACCACATCGAGGCCCTCGTCGCCTCGGGTAGCATCCCCGACTATTCCTGGTGCTGGTGGGATGTGCGTCCACACCAGAAGTTCGGCACCGTGGAGCTGCGTGCCCCGGACGTACAGACGGACGCATCCTACACGGTAGCCCTCGCCGCGCTCGTCCAGTGCCTAGTAGCGCGAGCCGGTTTGGACGAGCAGCCTCCTGAGGACGCTCTGTACAACGCGGAGAACAAGTGGCGCGCCGTACGTTACGGGATGGACGCTGATTTCTACGACTTCGCAGCAGGCAGGGTGGTACCGGCCCGTTCGATGGCCCGTGGGCTGGTCGAGGAGCTGCGGCCCGTCGCGCAGAACCTCGGCTGCGAGGAGGAACTGGGCGGTGTGCTCGAGATCGTGGAACTCGGGACCGGGGCAGAGTTGCAACGGGCCGCGCTCGAGAGAAGGGGCTCATTAGAAGGGGTGATGGACTACCTGATAGAAGGCACCGCGCCAGGCTAACACTGCGGGAAAGACATTACATCAGTCGCTA
>DATDKO010000391.1:0-2504 GCA_036519935.1 Rubrobacter sp.
AGAAGGATTTCCTGGACGCCCTGGAGAGGATCGTGCTGGGCCCCGAGCGTCCGCTGGTTATGAGCCTCGAGGAGCGGGAGCGAATCGCCTACCACGAGGGCGGTCACGCCATCCTTGGCCTCGTCGTGCCAGGAGCGGACCCCGTAAACCGGGTGACGATCGTGCCGCGGGGGCAGGCTCTGGGGGTCACCTACCAGCGGCCTGAGGACGACCGCTACAACTACCCGGAAGGATACCTGAGGGCGAGGATCGTAGGCGCTCTGGGAGGGCGCAGCGCGGAGGAGATCGTCTACGGCACCAGGACTACAGGGGCCGAAAGCGACATAGAGCAGGCCACCGACCTTGCGAGAAGAATGGTCACCCGCTGGGGGATGAGCGAGAAGCTGGGGACGGTAGAACTCGCGCCCCGCGACAACCCTTACCTAGGCGGATCGGGCGGTTACGGTGGGGAGAAGCCCTACAGCGAGGAGACCGCTCGCACCATAGACGCAGAGGTGTGGCGCATCATCGACGAGAGCTACCTAGACGCCCGGCGACTGCTCACCGAGCACCGCAAGGAGCTTGAGGCGTTGGCCCAGGCTCTGCTGGAGCGGGAGACGCTGGACGAGCAGGAGATCCTGGAGGTCACGGAACTCGCTCCCGCCCCGCCGCTGGAGAACAGAAAGATTGCGGCCTCGAGTTCAAACTTCCGCCGAGACGGTAGATAGGCAATTCCCAAATTTGATCAGCACCTAGCACAGACTGCTGAAGATAACTCGTCCCTTCGGTGCGATAGTTGGGACGTAAGGCAAAGCGACCGAAAGGAACCAGCATGAGAAGCGGGGCGTTACGGCACTGGGGGGATCGACGCTCGCCTGCAGAGCACCAAACGACGCTGCACGTCGAGGCACCGGACGAGGCATCGGAGCAGCAGACGGCGGCCGACCGTGGCTGAGGTCAAGAACTCCTCCGCTCACCTGATCGTCAATCCCGCTGCGGGGGGTGCGGCAGGATTCCTCGATGGGCTGACCAAAACGGCCCATGAGCGTGGGATCCGGGTGCACGTGCTGGAACCAGGCGAGGACGCAAGGCTCGCCGCCATCGCGGCAGCGCAGGGCGGATATGAGGTGCTCGGCGTGGCTGGCGGTGATGGGTCTGTATCCGCGGTGGCCATGGTAGCCGCCGAGCACGAGGTGGCGCTCGTGATCGTGCCCATGGGTACGCTCAACCACTTCGCCCGCGACCTCGGGCTAGACCTCGCGCGCCCCCTGCGCGCCCTCGACGCGCTCTACGCCGGCCGTGAGCGGCGCGTGGACGTCGGACGCATCAACGGCCGCCCGTTCATCAACAACGTCTCTTTAGGCGTCTACGCGCAGATGGTAGGAGATTCAGGCTACAGGCAAGACAAGCTGCGCGTGGCGAAGACGAAACTCCTAGCCGCCCTCTCCGATCCGGAGCTTAGACGAGCGCTGCGTATCACGCCACCCGAGGGAGCGCCGCTCGAGGGCGTCCTCGCCGTTGTCGTCTCGAACAACCCCTACGAGTTTGCACGGTGGGATAGGCTCGGCCAACGCCACCGCTTGGATACAGGGATGTTGCAGATCTCCGCACTCGACGCCAGCACGCTCGACGAGCTCGTCGAGCGGCTGCTTTCGGGCACACCGACCGGCGCCATCGAGATCCGTCCCGCTTTACGCCACTGGATGTCCGAGCATCTGGAGATGGGCGTCCTTGGCGAGAGGGTGCGAGCCGGGGTAGACGGAGAGCCGATCACCTTGGAGGCACCGTTGCGCTTCTCGGTTGAGCCCGGTGCGCTGCGCGTGCTCCTGCCGGAAGGACTGCCTGAGGACCGGCGGGTGCAGCGACCAGTGGCCGGACTGCATGCCGCCCGAACATTGCGTCAGTGGTTAAGCCCAACCCTAGCCGAGCAAGAGAGTGGAAGCGATGATCCTCACAGCAAGATGGCTCCGTCCAACGAAGAGCGCGCTGAGACCTTCACCCCGCCCTCGTAGGACCATTCAGCCTTCGCGCCTCGGCGGAGTAGTCTCTTGCTGCCGAGTGCCTCGACGTCCACGGTCGCGGATTGGGCGGGAGCGTCGGGACGATCTTCGTCACTCTCGGGCTTTACCTGGCTGGCCTTCGGAGACGCGGGATGAGCCGGAAGCCGGGCGGATGATAGGCGCGTCGGTGATTGCCTCGGCGTCGGGAACGGTACAGGGACCCTCGGCGTGGTCAGGAAGGGAGTGAAGATTTTGCGAAGAGGGCGCGGGTAGCGTGAGTACGAGGGTGACAGTCTACGAGCACGGCAAGAAGGCCGATAATCCAGAGTAACGGCAAGCGTAAGCCGGATTGACTAGAAAGGATATTGCGATGAATCGCTACCCAGACATTGGTGACCATGGCCTGATCGGCGACTTGCAGACAGCTGCCCTGGTCAGTACCGACGGAACCATCGATTGGTTCTGCTGTCCTCGTTTTGACTCCCCGAGCGTCTTCGCGTCCTTGCTCGACCATGACCGCGGCGG
>DATDKO010000392.1:0-10357 GCA_036519935.1 Rubrobacter sp.
CCCTGTACAAATCCTCTGATGCCTGTCGCCTAACTCGCGAGGAGCAGGCGGGCACCGACGAAGATCAGCATGATGGCCAGCAGCAGCTTGAGAGGCTTGCCGGGGATCCAGGGCGCAAGCCGGCTCCCGATCAGTACCCCGGGGATGCTACCCAAAAGCAGGGTCCCGGCCAGGGCGAAGTCCACGTTGCCCTGCGTCATGTGGGCTAGGCCAATGACTAACGAGAGGACCATTGCGTGTGTAATGTCAGTGCCGACTATAACGGCCGGTGCTATGGGATAGAGAAGGAGCAGTATGACGGCCATCACGCTCCCCGAGCCGATGGAGGTGAGCCCGACCAGGTAACCGCCTAGGGCCCCGAAAAGGACGGTATAGGCCCGGCGCCTACGGCTCATCCGACCCTTGCCGTCCCATACACCGGGCTTCGGGCCCTCGTTCCTCTTTGGCATGAAGTAGTCGCGGTAGATCAGGGACACCCCTACCAGAACGAGGGTCGCGGCTATGATCGTGATCATGATCGACTCGACCCTCGCGGGGTCGAAGGAACCCTTTATCCACTCCAGGGTCCCGACACCGAGCAGCCCGGCAGGGATGCTGCCCATCCCCAGAAAAACGGCGATCTCGACGTTGACCGAGCGCTGCCTGAAGTGCTGGAAAGACCCGGTCAGCTTGGTGAAGGTGGCGAAGGTCAGGTCGGTCCCGACGGCGGTTGGGGCAGGGACCCCCATCACAGCCACCAGAAAAGGCGTCATGAGCGACCCGCCCCCAACCCCCGTGAGGCCTACAAGGAAACCGACAAGCAGCCCGAAGAGGGCGGGCGTGGGATCTATCACGCCAGGCTATGCCCGGTTGAGCGCCCCGACAGGCCTGAGGTAGCCGAGCTCTTCGAGGTGGCCGATGACCCTGGCCGCGCTCTCCCTGGGTTCCTCTTCATCGGTCTTGATGTGCAGCTCGGGGGCGGCGGGCGCCTCGTAAGGGTCGGAAACACCGGTGAACTGCGGGATCTCCCCAGAGAAAGCCTTCTCGTAGAGGCCCTTGACATCCCGCTCGGCGCACACCTCCAAGGGAGCATCGACGAAGACCTCAACAAAGTCCTCCCCAATGTTGCGCCGCACCTGGTCGCGCACCTCCTTGAAGGGCGAGATGGCGCTGACGATCACACCTACCCCGTTGCGCGTCAACAAGTCGGCCACGAACCCTATCCTCAAGACATTGGTGTCCCTGTCCTCCCTGGAAAAACCAAGGCCCTTGGATAGATTGGTCCTTACTATGTCACCATCGAGAACCTCTATCTTGCGAAAGCGGTTCCTGAGCTCGTGCTCGACGATCTCCGATATGGTCGTCTTGCCAGCCCCAGATAAGCCCGTGAACCACAGCGTGAAGCCGCGGCTAATCCTCGTCCCATTCTCCATTGTTAACGCTCCTCGACTTTTGATTACGTACTGTTGCCATTTTAACGTGTTCTTAATAATCTTGCTATGTCCGCTGTCCCTCCATAAGCACCTCGATAACTTCGGGCCGGGAGAACTCGGGGGGTGGGTACTCGCCTTTGGAGAGCATCTCGCGGACTTTCGTGCCGCTGATAAACACGTGGTGCTCTTTATCGTGGGGGCAGGTCTTGGTGGTCCCCATACCCTGACATTGCAGGCAGAAGAAGGCATGTTCGAAGAAGAGTGGGGTCAGCCCGATCTCCCCTTCTTCGAACTCATCGAAGATGTGTTGGGCGTCGTAGTCGCCGTAGAACGGCCTGCCGCTGGAGTCCTTGCCTGGTCCGGCGTGGTCGCGGCCTACGATAAAGTGTGTGCAGCCGTAGTTCTTGCGGCAGATCGCGTGGAAGATCGCCTCGCGGGGTCCACCGTAGCGCATCGCCGCGGGGAAGACGGCCAGCATCGTGCGGTCTTTCGGATAATAGCGCTCCAGGATCGTCTCGTAGGAGCGCATCCTGACGTCGGCGGGGATGTCGGCGGAGCGGGTCTCGCCCACGAGCGGGTTCAAGAGCAACCCGTCGACTATCTCCAGGGCGCTCTTCTGGATGTACTCGTGCGAGCGGTGCACGGGGTTACGGGTCTGGAAACCGACGACGCGCTTCCAGCCTTTATCCGCGAAGACTTCGCGCAGGCGGCGCGGTTCGTAGTGGTAGGTCGGGAAAGGCTTCGGGTTCGGGTCGTCCACGAGCAGCGTTACCTCGCCGCCGAGAAGTACATCCTTCTGGCGGTAGACGGCAGCGACACCCGGGTGCTCCGGGCTCGTGGTACCGTAGACCTCGCCAGACTCGTGCTCCTTGTCGTATGAGTAGCGGTCCTCGACGATCATCGTCGCGAGCACCCGTCCCGCCTCGTCGGAGAGGGAGATCTCCTCGCCCACCCTTATGCCGTTTGCCTCTTCCTCGCTCGCGGGTAGTGTAATCGGCAGACTCCAGACCAGGCCGTCCTTGAGGTGCATCGTCTCGACGACGCTCTCGTAGTCCTCGCTGACCATAAAGCCCGTGAGGGGAGAGAATACGCCGGTGGAGATCATCTCCAGGTCTGAGAGAGCCCTCGGACCCAGGGTTACCCTGGCGAAGCCCTCGGCCCTACTGAGCAGCTCGTCGCGTTGCTCCTCAGGCGCCCTGCGGTCGACGAGCTCGCCGCCGTGCGGGGCGATTGTAGAGTATTCGGTGCTAACGTTCATCCGTTTACCTCCGCGAGATTAGTGGCCTGCCGGGCCGGGAGTCTACGCAACAAGCGGCCGGCGAGGCCGGCCGCGCAGTGGTCCCATGGACGTTCGCCGACGACCCAGAGTCTGAATTCGCCCGCGTAAGAGCGCGATATCTCCAGGAACCGATCGTAGCCCATGCCGGCTCCTTCGAGGTCGGCCCTCCATTCTTCCCAGAGGAGATCAGAGACAAAGGCAGCGTCGGCGATAACACGGCCCCCCTCCTCGGGCGAATCTTCGAGGAGGGCACGGATCCTGGCCTTTAGCTCTGTTGGCTCATCCGGCACAGAGAACCCCTTTACATCGCCTTCCAACTAGTACCTCACCGCTTCGTGCTCCACCGGGGCGCGGTCCGTCCCGGCGTAATCGTTCAGGTGTTCCTCGTAGTCTATAAACAGCGGGGCGTCTGGGTCGAAGGCCCGCTTGAGACTGCCTAAGGCCACCCTCTTGTCCAAGCCGTCTAGCTTATCCAAAGCCTGCGGCTTGTCAAGGGGTCGAAGCTCCAATCTATCTCTGACGCTGTCGAAGGCGGCCAGGCCATCTTCGCTCCGGAGGAGCACACTGGAGTAACCGTCCGCGCTCCCGACGCTCCCTACGGAGATGTCGGCGGCGTGCCCCATGAAGTCCGCGCACTCGTCGCAACCCTTGAGGGCCGCACCGTGGAAGTCCCTTATAGGCTCCTCGAAGATCGTCACGCCTTCGAGATCCTGGACGATCATCTTCCCTCGTATGATGTCCACCCGTCCCACGTTATCCAGGTCGACGTTCCTCTTGTCCCTGATCTCCTCAAGCATCAACTTCTCGTAGTTGAAGCTCTTGGTGCAGAGCAGGGCTATGGTAAGCGTTATGGCCTCGACCTTCGAGCTGCCCCAGGTCCATGGCCTGGCCTGCATTGCCTTGATGCCCTCGATCTCACACGGCGTCCCCACGACCGCTATCCTGGGGTTCGGCGGCAGGTCGTGGCCATCGAAGTCAACGTGCCCCAGCGCGAGCGTCTGGTTGTAGAAGCTCCCCGCGCACGCGCGCACCTCCTCGGGCGTAGTAGCCAGATAAGCCTCACCCTTCCAGCGTTCGGTTGCGCTCTCGCGCGCCAGCAGGGCGCCGTCGATCTCTCCTGCCTCGAGCAACGAGACCAGTAGCGCGCTGACGAAGCCACCGTCCTGCACGCCGTCTATCCTCTGCCTGACGCGGGCCGTGTAGCTCTCCTCGACCCGCCCCATGCCCTCGATGCTCTTACCGTTAGAGCCGCCAGTGATCTTCCAGGTCGACTCGTACTGCAGGCCGCCGCGGGGGCAGAAGTCCCAGCACAGCGAGCAGCCTGTGCACATCTTGACTAGCTCGGGAAGATCGTCCTCGCCGATGCCTATAGAGTCGGTAGGGCAGGCCGCGACGCACACACCGCATTGCACGCAGCGGTCCGCGTCGATAACCGTCTTCTCCAGATCCCAGAACCAGACCTTGCCGGGAGCCTCATCGATGTCGTTCATCATCTCTCTGATGTCGAAGCCGGCCACTATGAACCCACCCCGCTCCCGAGCGGCTTGCGCAGCGCCTCGCGCAGCTCGGCATTCTTCTTGCGCCTGGCCCACTCGTGGAAGCGCTCGCCCTCTCGCCGCTCCTTTTCGAACTGCTCGAATACGGCTACGAGGGCGTCAGGGACCTCCCCTGCCGGCTTCGCGCCCTCGACCCAGTCGATGAACGCAGCATCCTTGCCAAGAGAGCCGCCAAGCCCTATGTCCACGCCCTCGACGATGGCCTCACGCGTCTTTGCGGTCTCGCCGCGGAAGCCTATGTCCCCGATCTGAGGCTGCGCGCAGGAGGCCGAGCAGCCCGAGAAGTGCATCCTCACGGCCTCCTGGCCGGGGTCCCCAACCCTCTCGTCCATCTCGCGGGCCAACTCTACGGCCCTGACCTTGGTCTCGACGATGCCGAAGCGGCAGAACTCGCTCCCCGTGCACGCCACGACGCCGCGTTCGAACGCCCCTGGGTTTGGGGAGTACCGTGCCAGAAGGGGCTCAGCCAGAAGTTCGTCGAGGCGGTTCTCGGGAACGCCCGTAAAGATCAGGTTCTGGTCCGTGGCGAGACGGACCCCATCCCCGTACTCCCCGGCGAGCCTGCCAGCCTCCTCGAACTGCTCACCGCTCATCCTCCCCACAGGCACGTTCAGGCCAACGTAGTAGAGTCCTCCCTCCTTCTGGGCGTGGACCCCGATATGATCCCCCCTGTACCTCTTCGTGAGGTCCTCTCCTGCGGGTGTGAGCCCAACGGAAACGCGCTTTGCAAGCTCTTCGCGGAAGCCTTCGGGACCGAGCTCCTGGACCAGGTAGCGCATCCTCGCCGTCCAGCGGTTCTCCCTGTCCCCAAGCTCGCCGAAGACCTGGGCTATGCCGCGGGTAATCTCCACCGCCTCCTCGAGCCTGACGAAGACGTCGATATCCGAGGCCATCCTCGGGCCGTCGGAGAGGCCGCCGCCCACACGCAAATTGAAGCCCAGCGTGCCGTCTTCCATTCGGGCAGGGAGCATGCCCACGTCGTTGATCTCGGCCTGTGCGCAGTCCTCCAGGCACCCCGTAACGCTCATCTTGAACTTCCTCGGAAGGTTCGCGTACTCGCGGTTGCCGGTAAAGTAGGCGGTGATAGCCTGCGCCACGGGGTAAGCGTCTATGGCCTCCTCGTAGCCGAGGCCCGAGACGGGGCAACACAAAACGTTGCGTGCCGAGTCGCCGCAGGCCTGCAC
Source organism: Rubrobacter sp. (assembly GCA_036519935.1). Lineage (GTDB taxonomy): Bacteria > Actinomycetota > Rubrobacteria > Rubrobacterales > Rubrobacteraceae > Rubrobacter_D. The sequence goes on from DATDKO010000392.1 coordinate 5,432, forward strand.
TGTCGTGATGCCAGTCTCCTCCAGGCGACGCCAGATCTCGGGCACGTTCTCCATCTTGATCCAGTGCATCTGCACATCCTGGCGTGTAGTCAGATCGAGGAAGTTGTTTCCGAAGTGCGGGTTGGGCACAGGGCCCCGCGCGAAGTTGGCCGCTATCTTACCTATAACCCTGGTCTGCTCGGGCGTCAGGACGCCGCCAGGGATTTTGACCCGCATCATGAACGCGTCGCCGCCCTGTTTCTGCGGGTAGATGCCCACCCACTTCAACCGCTCGACCTCGCCAGGGACGGCGTCCATGGCAGAGAGGTCCTTGGAGTAAGTGTCTATTATGGCCCCATACACCTCTAGGGGATGGTGCTCCTGCTTGATCTTCTCGACCTTGTTCAAGGTCTGGTCTTTCCTCAGGAATCTCATGTTGTAAAACCTGCTCTTTTGACGAGAGAATCTCTCTGAAATTCAGGCGCCCGCGCGGCTGATCTTGCCGCCTTCGACGTGGATGCCGCACTCCGTCTTGTCGGTGCCGGCCCACCGGCCGGCCCTGGGATCTTCGTCGTGGTGCACGGGCCTCGTCTGCGGCTCGCAGCCGATGCTCTTGTAGCCCTGATGCAGGAGCGGGTTGACGGGCACGTCGTGCGCCCTCACGTAGTCCCACACCTGCGCTTCCGTCCAGTCAGGCATGGGCGCTATCTTGGCCGCCTCGTAACGCTCCTCCCAGGCGACTACCTTTGTCCCTGCCCTCTGCGGAGTCTGCTCCCTGCGAATGCCTGTCATCCAGGCGTCGTAGCGGTTCAGCGCCCTTTGCAGAGGTTCGATCTTGCGTATCTGGCAGCACAGGTTCGGGGTGCAGGTACGCATCTGCTCACCGAAGCGCTCTACCTGCTCCTCGATCGTAAGCTCGGGCTTCAAGACCTCGACAGGCAGCTTGTAGCGCCGCATGACCTCCTCGCGGAACTGGGCGGTCTCCTTGAAGATAAAGCCCGTGTCGATGGTGAGTACTGTGACCTTGTCGGTGACCTTGGAGATCATGTCCAACAGCGCCATCCCCTCGCCCCCGCCGAACGAAGCCGAGAGGGCCAGGCCCTCACCGTAAGTCTCTACAGCCCACGCGATTACCTCCCGCGGATCGGCGCCCTCCAGTAGCTCGGACTCCCGCTCGAGCGCCTTGAGACCGGGTAATATTCTGTCGTTATGCTTCGAACGCAGGGATTCGTGCATCGCGCGATCCTCCAGTGTAAATCGTGTAATAGAAAGTCAAGGGTTGAGATCAGGCGCACATGCTACATCGCCGCGCGCCCGCGCGAGGGGCCAGAGACATTCGCCCCTTCGCATGACCCTGCGTACCGTGTAACTCCATGCGCCGGATACTAAGCGCCGAACAACCATACGTCAACAAAACTCCGATAAATTTCATCGGAATTAGACGAATATGGCTCCTTTACGGCAAGAAGGAACCTCTTTGGCCGGCTACTCCACTCTCTTGGCGTCCTTCGCTTCTGGATCGACCGCCCCGCGCTTCATGGCGCGTACGTAGAGCAGGAGGGTAGGTGAGAGGATGAGGGCTGCGACGGTCAGGGCTGGCCTGACGTCAAAGCTGTTGCCTATAGCCCCGATCACGGGCCCGGCCGAGGCTTCGCCAAGGGCGCCTGACTGGCTACTCATCGAGATTACGGTGGCCCGGACGCTGGGATCCAGGCCCTCGTTGATCCAGGTCAGATAAACTGGCTCTGCGACCCTGCGAACCAGGGTGGCGAACCAGAACGTCGCTAGTGCGAACGCGAAGCTGCCGGCCAGCGCGAAAGCGAGCATCCCTGCGATGGTGAGGGCGTCGAGCACGAGAAGCAGCCGCGCGGCGACGGCCGGGCTGCTCACGTCGAGGTTGCGGGCCACGATACCGGCCGCCAGGTAGCTCAGCACGAGGCCTCCGGCCCCGATCACGCCGAACCAGACCACGGGGTCGAGGCCGCCGACGGAAGGCAGCCCCACGATGTCCAGGAACTGCTTGGGGTTGAGCCTGTCGAAACCTTCTGCGGACATGCCAGCGAACAGGGCGGCGGCGAGCAGCATCAAGAGGACAGGCCTGGCACGGACGAGCCGCACGCCGCTGCGCGCTGTGGTAGCCGCGTGCTGGAGCGAGGAGCGGCCCTCGCGCGAGGAGGGGCGGAAGTTGCGCTCGGGCATCGTGAGGATGAGCGCGAGGCCTAGAGCGATGGTCAGGACGCCGCCGACGATTAGCGGCAGGTTCAACGCGACGAGGCCGAGAAGCACGCTCGCAGGGATGCCGATGAAGGAGCCGATGTAGTCTGCCTGCTCTCCGCGCAGGTACACCCTTCCCAGGTCCCTGTCCGGGGCTTCGTCCGTGATCCAGGCCTCGAGCGCCCCGCTGATGAACGTGTACCCGACGCCCCACACCGCCTGGGCGAAGAGCACGGCTAAGAATTCGGGGATCGCACCCTCTAGCGCAAAACCGCACCCCATCAGTATGCAACCCGTAATGACCGACCGTCGCCGACCGTAGGTGTCGGCAAACACACCGGTCGGAACCTCGAAGAAGAAGACCGCGACCTCGAGCGCCGTCCCCAGCAACACAAGCCGCAGTGGGTCGAGATGCACGACCTCGATCCTGTAGACGGCTGCCACGGTGGCCCACAGCGTGAAGAAGAACGCGAACGACCCCCTGATGCCCAGGTAGATCGGATAGGCTCTCAGGTTGTTCACTCAAGACCCGCTCTCTCGATACGCACGCCTGTTCGACCCGGAGGCAGGGTGTCACCTGCTGAATAGCAGCCCTATTCACGCATTGGCGCACGATGACCTTCGGAATGGGACGCTGCGGAGGTACGACAGAGCGAGCGAGAACCGCGGGTCCTGCGGTCCTCCTGTTCTGTCTCCACCGTCTAGAGAGGCATTAGCACGGAGTGATCGTACCCCAGAACCTCTGACAGCGTCAAGAAGCGGCGTGCTGACATGCTGAATTAGCGGAACATGTCCCTCTCAGGTGGCATGAGAAGCTCTTTGGCGCTGCCCGATGCGGACGAGTACGAATACCCTCGCACGATGGCCAGAGGGATACCGTCGGTCTTGCCCATTACCAGTTCCGCAGCGGCGGCGATCTCGTCGGCCACGGCGAGAACGCTCGCCTCCATAGGGTAGCCATGCTGATCTCTCTGTCCTCTGTAATCAAAGACGGGGTCCATGCCGGCCACGCCGATGGCGACGTCCGTTATACCGTGACGCCAGGCCCGCCCGAAGGAGTCCGAGATCACCACGGCAACCTCGACGCCGGGGTCTTCGGCGAGCGTGTCACGGAGCCTCGCCGCGGAGTCATCAGGGTCTACGGGAAGCAGGCAGACGGTGTCGTCGCCAGGAACGTTCGAGGCGTCTACGCCCGCGTTGGCGCAGACGAAACCGTGGTGGGTCTCCGAGATGATGATGCCGCGGTCCATGCGTACGATGCGGCGGCTCTCTCTGAGCACGACCTCGAACTGGCGCGGGTCCTTCCCGTAGCGCGTCGCGTAACCCTTCGCGAACGTGGATGGCTCGACCGTGCGAAGGTCGACCAGTCGGCCCTCGGCCTTGCTGACGATCTTGTGCGTCACGACTAGCACGTCGCGGGGACGCAGGTCCCTCGCTACCGCGCCCGAGATCATACGGTTCAGGTCGTCGCCGGAGCTGACCTCGGGGAAGCCCTCGACGCCAAGCACCTCGACCCCCCTCACGGGCGCGCTACTCCTGTCTCTCCGAGGCGGGCCAGGTCTCCCGCCGTGTCGAGATCGAAGGCGAGGTGGGGCCGCTCGCAGATCCTGACGTCCAGGCTGCGCCTGCGGGCAGCCCCAAGGTGTGCCTCGAAGCTGTCTGCCCCGAAGGCGAAGGGCAGGACGTCGGGGGGTTGGATCAGGAGCGCGTTCGTACCGGAACGCCCCCCATCAGGGGAGATGACTGCCGAAGGCCCCTCCCCCGCCTCCTGAAGTACCGCCCGAACATCACCCGCATCGAGGAGCGGAAGGTCTGCGGGGAGAACGAGCAGGGTCGAAGCACCGAGCCCCAGCGCCCTGCGGCGTCCCTCTTCGAGGGCAGGATTGAGCCCGCAGCTCTCCTGGACGAGCGGTGATGCGCCACGTCTCTTTGCCTCTTCCAGAACAATCCGGTCAGGGCTAACCACGCAGACGTCCTCGACACCGGCATCCGCGATCGCACGCACGACACGGCCCATCATGTATAGGGTGAGCCCTGCCCTGGCGCCGGGATCGAGGATCGGCGCCAGGCGACTCTTGGTGCCCCAAAGGTCTTTGACAGGTACGACAGCGGAGATTGTGCTCATCGCGCCACCAATCCCGCACCGAACTCCAGCGTCTCTGACGCGAGGCGCGTCCGGTCTTCGGCGTCGCGCATTACCGACTCGGTTACCAGGACGCGTATACCGAGGGCCTCAATGCCGGCCCGTTCACCCTCGTCGGTCCGGTCGACGACCATCCCGTCAACCAGGCCTGCGTACATCCTGGCTACGCCCGTGGCAGAGACCTCGTGGCCCAGCGAGGCGAGCATCCTGTCTGCCGGACCCTTGAGCGCCCGTCCGCCAACGATCGGGCTGACGGCCACCTTCGGGGCGGAGGACGAGGCCAGGGCCTCTTTCATTCCCGGCAGGGCCAGGATCGGGCCTACGCTCACCACGGGATTCGACGGACACAAGACGATGGCGTCGGCGCCGCTGATCGCCGCAAGGACACGCTCCGTGGACCTGGCATTCTCGATACCTCGCAGCTCGATCCCGAGCACCTCGTCCTTCTGCCCGCGGCGCACGAAGTATTCCTGGAACTCGAGGCGGCCTTCCGGGGTCTCCAGGATAGTTGAAATTGGATCGTCGCTCATCGGCATTACGGCGCTCTCCACGCCCAGAGCACCGGATAGTCCGGCCGTAACCTCCGTGAG
>DATDKO010000393.1:0-5869 GCA_036519935.1 Rubrobacter sp.
GGGGCATGGTGCGAGAGAACAGCACCGTGACCAGCATGTGTGTCCGTAGACGCCCGGTGGCACGGGCCTGTTGTTCTTATCCACCACCTCGGTCATGACGAGGTCCTCGAAGAGGTGCATTCCCTTGTGCTGCTCACACTCGGAGGCGATTCCAGCGGGCTCGGTCGCTGCATATTCCTCGAACGGCTTCTTGCGCCAGGCCTCCTCGACGCGCCTCCTCGCCTGCTCCGTGAAGACCTCCGAACTGGCGAAGACGAAGCCTGGGGAGATACGTAGGCGCCTAGCGAGTTGCTCTTCTGCCAGCAGGTGCGCCATCGAGGCGTAGGCCACCAGAACCTTGGGCTGGAAGCCGTTCAACCGATTGACGATGCTCTCCAGCGGGTCCCCCGAGTCCAAGCGCAGAGTAGGCACCCAGGGGCTACTAACCGAGGCGCCGACCCTCGCTGACTGGTGCCAGGGGGTAGTCGAGCTCACCACCGCCATCTTGGTGCGGTGGGTAAGGCCTGCTCCCACGCCCGCCCAGTCGAAGGAGCGGTTGTAGGAGGCTAAGATGGTGGCCCACTCGTCCGGATCCCACAGGAAGAGGCCCCGCCTACCCGTGCTCCCTGAAGTGGAAGCCACCCGGTGGCGCCCGTTGAAGAGCTCGTCCCCGCCGCTAAGGGTAGCGAGATGGACTTCGACGTCGGCGAGCCGGACGGTGGGGTCCGTAACGAGTTCGTCGAAGTGCTCCATGACCATCTCCTTGGTCAGGATCGGCAGGTCGCCGAGCGGGCGGTCGGTGACGCCCTTGTGAAAGCGCCTGTAGAAGGGCGAGCGGGCATAGGCGTGTCTGCGCAGGCGATGCAGCGCCCGGTCCTGATGCTCTTCGAGTTGAGGGCGCGTCCAGCGGTCCCGCTGGCGCAGCCGGTGGCGTAGCGCTAGGACCTTGAGGATGATCTGCGTGCTCATCGGTTGTCCAGGGGGTCTACCCCTCCGGGTACCACTGCTGGCGCCACTGCGTCATCTGCTCGATCTCCCTTTGCTGGGCGCTTATGATGTTCTGTGCGAGTTCCTTTATCTTCGAGTTATCGCTGTTTTCGAGGGCCCTCTGAGCCCTCTCTATGGCGGACTGGTGGTGTGGGATCATGGCGTCTATGAACGCCTCGTCGAAGGGGATTTGGTTCGCCAGCTGCTGCGGGTCCATCATCATGCCCATGCCCCGCATCTGCTCTTGGCTCATCTCCATGGGCACGTTCGAAGTCCCGAACTCTTCTTGTTTGATGGATTTTAGCTCCTCTATCTCGGCTTGCTGGCTCGAGATGATGTTCCGCGAGAGCTGGATTATCTCCTCGTGCTCGGCGTTCTTGAGCGCGACCTCGGCCATCGCAATAGCGCCCTGGTGGTGGGGAACCATAGCATCGATGAAAGCCTTGTCGGAGTACCTGCCATTCTCCATGACCATCTGTTTGGCCATTCCCTTGGAGCCCATGCCCATAGACCCGTGGCCCATCTGGCCATGGTCCATCTGGCCGTGGCCGCCACCGCCAGACTCGTCACCCTCCTGATCACTCCCTGCGCCCCCGCAGGCAGCTAACAGGAAAGCTACCGCTAGGAGCAGCGCGAGTGGCCACGCCTTCATCAGAATTGTCTTCAAGACAACCCCTTGTCGTGTGTTGCTTCGGGTACAGCTTCCTCGCTCCCGCGTTGCCGGAGCGAAGTGCTTCTCAGAGCCTGAACACTTGAAGAACGGGTAGTGTGGGGGTTGGTGGGGGACGCAACACGGCGGGCACCCGGCGAAGGACCGCAGGCCAATGCGTGCCGAGCCAAATTCGCAAACCGGCGGCACACTTTGGGAGCAGCTTCAAGATCAAGCCGAGCAGACCGAGGGCGACCACGGCGAAGTACGCGGTACTTACATCATGACCTGTGGGATGCTCGTGGGCGTCACCAGCACCAGCCGCGGTCTGGTGCTCTGCTGAATGCTGAGCGCCGCCAGCGCACCATTCCAGCGGATCACACACCAGGTGCAGGGCCCCGAAGACACCGTGGCAGAGGAGTAGCGTGCCGATGAGCAGGACGGACAGGTGTCTGATGCCGGGCAGCTTCACTAGTGGTGCTGTCCTGTCTTTCTTGAGACGGCCGACGGCATTTTACCGTTTGGTAGAAGTGATTGTTCGTCTACTGTATCCAAGCAGACTCTTCCCTTCGCAGGCTGTTCCCTGGGTCCTGCCGATGTCCTTCCAGCGTCCATGTTGACCCGAGTGTTCGGGATATTGCCGTGGCTGGCGTTCTCTGTCATGACAAAGATTGCTGCCTCGGCTGGTCAATCTTGATCAACCTGGCGGCCGTGGTGCCTTCCTCCTAAGCGGCTAGGGTGTAGCCAGCTCCCTCGATGGCTCCCTTCAGGTCCGCGGTGCTTACCTTACCCTCGCCAAAGGAGACCTCAACGGTGCCCTTCTCGACATCCGCCTTCGAGTACGTCACCCCGGAGACCTTGTTAAGCTCGCCCTCGACGGCCGCCTTGCAGTGGGCGCAGCTCATGTCCGGAACCTTCAACGTCTTCTCGGTCATCATCTCTCCTCTCTCTTGGACGACTCTTCCTAAACCCTCAAGAACCGCTCGACGGCGGCGGTGAGCTCTTGGATCTTCTCGTCGGTCTTCTCCCCGTGTTCTATTGACTCCCTGAGGCAGTGTTCGACGTGGTCCTTGAGGAGTATGGTACCCACCTTCTCCAGGGCCGCAACTACGCTTGCTATCTGGGTGAGGACGTCTACGCAGTAAGCCTCCTCGTCCACCATCCTCTGAACGCCCCGCACCTGTCCCTCGATCCTTCTGAGCCTATTCTGGAGCAGCACTTTGTCCTTGGCCTTTATGTAGCCGTGGGCGGATCCCTCCGCGGGAGCCGTCCCTTGGCTTCTCTGTGTCGCGTCCACCATCTACTCCTTTCTCTACACCTTAGCCCGGCGCAGCCGGAGGGCGTTGCTCAACACCGTCACGCTGGAGAGCGCCATCGCCGCCGCCGCGAGCACCGGGTTCAGGAAGCCATACTCGCCGAGAAATGGTCTCAGGACCTCCGGCACGCTCCCGTCGGAGAAGAGAGGATAGAGGACGCCTGCCGCTACGGGGATCAGGGCCACGTTGTAGGCAAAGGCCCAGAACAGATTCTGCTCGATGTTCCTGACCGTGGCCTTCGAGAGGCTTATCGCACGCGCCACCCCGCGCACGTCGCCCGAGATGAGTGTAAGGTCCGCAGCCTCCATGGCGACATCGGTGCCAGTGCCTATGGCGATGCCTACGTCGGCCTGCACCAGGGCCGGGGCGTCGTTTATGCCGTCGCCGACCATGCCGACCCGCTTGCCCTCGGACTGGAGGCGCTTCACCTCGGCGGCCTTGTCCTCGGGCCGCACCTCTGCCACGACGCGCTCTATGCCGAGCATCCGCGCGATCGCCTCGGCGGTGCGGCGGTTGTCGCCGGTAAGCATGGCGACCTCGAGCCCTAGTGAGTGCAGCCGCCCGATTGCCTCCCTTGATTCCTCGCGCACCACATCCGCTACCGCCACGAGCCCCGCGGGCTCGCCGTCCACCGCTACGAAAATCGGGGTCTTGCCCTCCCGCGCCAGCTCCTCGCTCCTCGGGAGTAGACCGTCCTCAGAGATGCCCGACGCCGAGAGGAAGCGGCGACTGCCGACGAGAACCTCCCGGCCCTCGACGCGGGCGCGTATCCCGCCGCCCGAGACAGCCTCGAACGCATCGGCCTCGGCGAGCGGGATGATGCGATCCTTCGCCCCTCTCACGATGGCCTCACCCAGGGGGTGCTCGCTGGCCCTCTCCGCCGAGGCCACGAGCCCCAAGAGCTCTTCCTCGCGGATACCGATCTCGACAACCACGTCGGTAAGCTCGGGCGTACCCCTGGTGAGGGTGCCGGTCTTGTCGAGCACTATTGTGTCGAGCTTGTGGGCGCCTTCGAGGGCCTCTCCGCCCCTTATCAGAATCCCTGACTCGGCGCCCTTGCCGGTGCCGACCATTATCGAGGTCGGGGTAGCGAGACCCATCGCGCATGGGCAGGCGATGATCAGGACCGCTACAGTGTTCAGGAGCGCGAAGGTGAGGGCTGGAGCGGGCCCGAAGAGGAGCCAGAACACGAACGTCACGGCGGCCACGCCGATCACGGCGGGCACGAACACCGCGCTTATCCGGTCAGCGAGGCGCTGGATGGGCGCCTTGGAGCCCTGTGCTTCCTCGACCATCCGCATGATCTGGTGAAGAGCGGTATCCTCGCCGACCTTGGTCGCCGCGAAGCGGAATGACCCGCTACGGTTCATGGTCGCCCCTATCACCTCGTCGCCCTCGCGCTTGGTTACGGGTATGGACTCGCCGGTGATCATTGACTCGTCGACCGCCGATTCGCCCGAGAATACCAGCCCGTCGACGGGGATCTTCTCGCCCGGCCTGACGACCACGAAGTCGCCGATCTCCACGTTCTCGACGGGTACGTCGACCTCTTCCCCATCCCGTATAACGCGCGCGGTCTTCGCCTGGAGCCCGGCGAGCTTCTTTATCGCCTCGTTGGTGCGGCCCTTCGCCCTGGCCTCGAGCAAGCGACCCAGCAGGATCAAGGTGATGATAAGCGCGGAGGTATCGAAGTACACGTCGGCCCTCCCCGCTGCGAAGAGCTGTGGGGCCAAGGTGGCGACCACGCTGTAGAGGTAGGCGGCGCTGGCGCCCATGACCACCAACGTATTCATGTTCGCCTGACCGTGCTTGAGCGCGGCCCACGCACCCCGGTAGAACCGCCGCCCAGACCAGAACTGAACCGGCGTCGCGAGGAGGAGCAGACCGAGGTTGAGCCACCCCGTAGGGATTGGGAGCATGAACTCAAACATGTGCGGCAGGCTGCCAACGAGAATTACCGCCGTAAGCGCTGCTGCGAGGAGAAAGTCGGTCCTGAGCTTCCTGTAATCGCGCTCGTGCGCGTCCTCTACAGAAGACCTTTCGTCATCTCGGATCACGCCGTAGCCCGCGCCCTCGATGGCCTTCTCCAAGTCGCTTGGCTCCACTTCGCCCGCGAGGTACTCGACCGTCGCCCTCTCATTGGCGAGGTTCACGCTCGCCTCGAGGACGCCAGGCACCCTCTCAAGAACGCCCTCAACCCGCCCCATGCAGCTCGCGCACGTCATGCCCGTCACGCTGAAGGTCGTCTCGCGCACGTCCGCGCCGTAGCCCGCATCCCTTATGGCCCCGATCAACTCATCCGGGTTCGTGGCGGCGGGTTCGTAGGTCACGCTCGCCTTCTCGGCGGCGAAGTTGACGCTCGCCTCGGCAACACCTTCCTTTTCGGAGAGAGTCCTCTCTACCCGCCGCACGCAGGAGGCGCAAGTCATTCCCGTGACAGAAATGGTGATCCGCGCCAGCTGCTCCTTCTCTTTGGTCGTTTCCATGCCGAACTCCCTCACTTCGCGCTCGTTAGAGCCGGTCTTATGCTATACCCCCCTACCCCACACGTCAAGGTGACATTTCCTGTAGAGGGCAGCTGTGGTGACAGGTACGTGTACGACAGCGATCATAGTGTCCGATAGAGGAAGGGAGAATTTTGTGCTCCGTGCGAGACTCCCCGAGGTACATCTGGCTAGGACACAAGAGGTTCCAGGTTCCTCTGCTCTGACCGCGAGCCACTATGTTGTAGAGCCGTCTAAAGGGCTAGTGTAGTCCTGGAGCCGATCCTGGAAGGCCCGCGGTGGACCTAAGGGGTGAGAGAGCGGCTCAAATCGGCTTGCACGCACACCTAGCTCAGGATGGCCGGATCTCAAATAATGGACCGCCCTGGTGAACTCCTGCCTACCCCCACCCCAATAACGGTATTGGTGTCTCGACAGGGTGTCGCATTTGCGTC
>DATDKO010000394.1:0-15634 GCA_036519935.1 Rubrobacter sp.
CCTTCGGAAACCGTCCGAGAAAGGGTTCGACCAACGCTCCGAGCTTGTCGTTGCTCATGAGCGCCACCGGCCCCTCTTCGGCTTGTCTCTTACTTCGCGGGCGAGCACCAGCCAGGACGGCTTTCTCGCGATAGCTGACCCCAAGGCTTCGGCGACTACCCGCCTGGGTATAATCTTCCGTGAGTTGATCGGTGTGTTGAGAAGAACAGCGGCGACTGTGTATGGACTTGCGGTCGTTGTCGCGTTCGCGATCTTCCCCGCGCTCGCGGTGGCCCAAGGCTCGGATACGGTCTATGACGAGGCCGGAGCGCTCAGCGGTCCCCAAGAGCAGCGCGTACAGCAGGCCTTCGACTCGGCGCAAGAGGAGACGGGGCAGCCGCTCTACGCCTTCCTGGTACCGAACAAGGGCGTGGAAGGCCGGGGGGCCCGGCAGGACCTACTGACCCAGGAGGCCACCGAGGCGCAAGTCCCGCAGGATGCCGGGGTAGTCGTGGTTGCTACGAACGATGGCTGGGGCACGACGTACAACTTCCCGCAGGACGCATACAATACGATGGTCCCAGACTTTCAGGAGGGAGACTTCGCCGCCGGGCTCGTGGCCGGAGCACGAGAGATTCAGGGTGAGCCTGCGGCGCAGGGCGCGCAAAACGATCCTCTTTCGGGCGGTCTACTTCTCCTCTTGGCGGCGGTGGCAGGAGCTCTCCTATTGTTCAGGAACCGGCGCGCCAACAAACGACGTATCGAAGAAGAACGTCGGAGCGCTGAGGAAGAGTTCGCCAACCTCACCGTCTACCTGAACGAGTTCGACGAGAAGGAGCGGCTCGCCTCAGGCTACCTAGAGGCCCAGCGTTCGCTGCTGGATCGGCGAACGGAAGAGTGGGTAGAGACGAAAATCTCGGACTCCAAGACTACCGGTTTCGCCCAGGAGTTCGACGAGGCCGCATCCCGGCTCACCTCCGACCCCATCAGGGCGCGCGAGCGTATGGAGCACGGGCGCAAACTCCTCGCAGAGTCCATGCAGAAGCTCCACGAAGCCGAGAGAACCATGGACGATTACAGGGCCGCCGACGAAACTCTGGACGGCAGGCTTCGTGTGGCGAAGGAGGAGATACAGGCCGCCGAAGAAGCCGAGGAGACCGCGCGGGCCGAGGGCGTCGCCGTCGAACCTCTGAAGCTGCGCCCGGAATACGACCTGGTGGTCCGAGAGGCCGCGGATCGCGCATCCCGCCGGGACGAGTTCGATCCCCGGCATAGCCTCGCGGCGGTCGAGGCGCTCGCGGAGCGGGCCCGCGCACACAGGAAGGCGCTACAGAACGAAATCTCTGCGCGCGACGCATTCCCCGACGAACGCCACGCTACGGAAGGGGCGCTGATGCGGGCGCGAGAGACTCTCGAAGAGTATCGTGGAGCCCATGAGAGAGCGCTCGACGAGTTTGGCCAGGCCGCGCTCGGAGAGGTTCCGAACCCCGGAGAGCTTTCCTCGAGCCTGCTCGAAGCCGAAGGGTATTTGGATCGAGCAGATCGCGCCGTGTCGTCTGGCCGCTTCAGCGAAGCTCGATCCCTGCTGCAGGAAGCCGCCGACCTCGCCCGGCATACCATGCGGTCCCCGGGCCGGCTGAAGGCGGCCACGGCGGAAGCCGACCGTAAGAAACGTGAGGGCGAGGAGAAGCTCCAGGAGCTCGAAGCCCGTCTGGCGCAGGCGAAAGCGAACGAGCACCTCATGGATCCCCGCCAGCGGCAGAGGCTCAGGGAATACGAGTACCAACTGGGGAACGCCCGCTATGGTTTCTTCGGGGGAGACTGGTTCACCGCGTTGCTTCTCTTCGAGGCCCTGGACAACGATTACATGTACGTGGGCGACCCATCATCCTTCGACGCCGGAGATGTCGGCAGCGATTGGGGCGGCGGTGACTGGGGCGGCGGTGACTTCGGTGGGGGAGACTTCTAACCCTCCACCGCTTGATGATGCCTAATCTCCCACATCGAGCGTGGATCAATCAAGGTTGGCATCCGCCACTCCTTAGCGACAAAAGCCCTCACCAGCTCGGCTTCATGAGCGGGACCGCAGGAGGATGTACTGCGTCGCGAGCGTAACTGTTAGCGTACAATGTCGAGCGGTTGAGCTGACGCTGGAGAAAGGGGAACCGATGGTTCCACAAGAGTGGGTAGGCAAGCGGGTGGAGGTCGATCTGGTGCGTCCCGGGCCGACTTTGATGGGGGCTACGTACCAGGGCACGCTGAACGCCGTCACCGACTTGGGTATAGTCGCCTCGCTGAGCACCGATGCCCGATCGGAGACCGAGGAGCGGCAGCGGTTCTACCCCTGGAGCGCCGTGTTGTCTGTCGATCTCTCCGGGTAGGGCGAGAGGTCTCGATTGGTAGGCCTCGCCAAGTGTAGTCGCGGCAGGCTTATCGAAGCTCGATCTGACCTCTACTTCTAGTAAAAGGTTAGAGATCACGATATCTCGTGCCAGTGGCGGACAGCGCGTACCCCATCTCGTGGGCTATCGCAGGCCTCCCGTGGAGCGAGTATCATCCTTACCTAGAAGGCATACGATAAGGTGCCACGCGTGGGGTTGCGAGAAGGGGTAAGACATTGAAGCGTCGGTACACGGTCCGAGAAGTGGCTGCAGATTTGGCCCGGTCTCCGGCGAACGGCGCCGGGCGCTCCTGGTGGTGGCGTGTACTCGGGGGTAGAGCTCGCGCACGAGGCGGCGTATAGGGTTGTGTACGACGTCGTTGTTATCACTATGACCCGCGTGCCCTACGTGGTCGCGATTATGGTCGCAGTCGTCCTCTCCTACCTGGCGTACCGGCGTCGACCGAGGCCGCCGAAGTGGGGGATGTGGCCCGGCATTTTCGCGGTGCTTGCGCTGTATGGATTCCTGGCGGCGTTGGCACCCGCCGGATGGGACGAGCCGCTCGTGCTGCTGGGGATAGGCTTCGCCGCCCTGTCGGGATATGCCTGGCTCGATCCCGCCAGAAGGAGTCCTTCGGCGGGTGCCAGAGAAACCTCTGGGAGGCGCGGGTGGTTCGGTTAGGGGGCTCGGCGCGGCGGTCGGGGCTACCTCTTTTGAAGAGGATACCTCGCATCCCCGATCCGGGACAGCACGTAGACCTGCGTCCCGAAAATGGCGCGTGGCACCAGGGCTTCAGGGCGCTCTCGGAACCCTGGACGTCCGACACGGGAGACGTGATGATCTGGGTCGCAACGGAAGACGAGTACAGGGCCGCTGGGAGGGAAAGGCGGAGCGCGGTCGGCGTATCGTGGTCCACGGAGCGTATTCGCCTGACTTCCCCTCGCCCCCCGTGGAGCCTATCTAACAGGTGAGCGTACGGTAGGCGGCGGGTAGAACCCAGGTTTATATTGGGCGTTGATGATAGAGCAACCCGAGAACGCGCAACACTTGCAGAGGACGCTCCGCACACCGGTGATGATGGCTGTGATCGCCGTCATGATCTCCCTGTTTCCGCTACTTTTCGCCTGTTCCTCTGAAGGGTCCAAAGACCAGTCCGACGGGAGCCGACGAACCGACGAGGGCCAGCGGGTCGGCAACGCTGGCGACGGCTCGAAAGGCGCTAGCCGCACCGAAACACAGGTGGCCCTCGTCCCGATCGCCCACCTGAGCTCGACCGCGGAAAACATCAGCACGCAAGAGCTTTCGGGGACACGAAACTTGGCCGTCGGCCGAGGGTATCGGGATGAGGCCGAAGAGCTTATAGACAGCCCGAGGTTCGAAAGCTTCGATACTGGGGCCGCCGTGATCGACCACGTTAGCCAGACTCCCGAGGCGCTCGGGCTCGTACCCTGGGACGAAGTTGGCCCAAGGGTCAAGGCACTGTCGGTAGACGGTAGGTCGCTACTGGACTCGGAGGGTAGCGGAGACTATCCCCTAAGGCCGGAGGGTGCGACGATCCCTGATCCCGAAGAGCTGCGGCGCGTGGTGGTCGGGGGCGACATCGTGCTCGACCGCGGGCAGTACTACACGGTCATCCAGAAGGGGATGGGGATCGACTTCCCGCTCGACGGGGGCTACGCCGCCGTAACGAGTCGCGTGCCAGAACAGAGCGCCTACTCGGAGACGGGGATCATCCACCAGTTCACGGCCAGGCGCACTGGGAGAGAGGGCGCGGTCAGGGAGTACCTGTCGGGCGCCGACCTTACGCTAGCTAACTTCGAGAACCCTGTCATAAGAGACGCCGTCTATCACCCCGACGCGACGACCTTCACGGGCGACCTGCGGTTGATGCCTGTGCTGGATCAGGCCGGACTGGACGGCGTTACCCTGGGCAACAACCACGTCCTGGATGCAGGGACTACAGGGCTGAATGAGACGATGCGACACCTGGATGACGCCGGAATAGCCCACGCTGGGGCGGGTATGGACCTTGCGGAGGCCCGCAAGCCCATGGTATTCGACCTCGGCGGGACGAAGGTCGGTGTACTCTCATACCTGGACGTGCCCTCCTACGGCTGGGCCTGGGCTACCCAGACGGCCCCTGGCACCGCGCCACTCCTTCAGAACGTCATGGAGGAGGACATAAAACGCTTGCGCCCGAGAGTCGACCTGATCCTCGTGATGCCACATTGGGGCAAGGAGTACATCGCAACCCCAGAACCGCAACAGGTGGATCTCGCACACGCCGCCCTGGATGCCGGGGCCGACCTCGTAATCGGCGGCCACGCCCACTGGCCCAAGGGGATCGAGGTGTTCCAGGACAAGCCGATCTTCTACGGCGTCGGCAACTTCCTCCTCGACCAATCCTGGTCGGAAGAGACCTCGACGGGGATCTTCGCGGAGATCACATTGTACGGGGACGATGTAGTCCAGGTCCGCCCCGTCCCTTTCATCATGCTCGACTTCGCCCAGCCCAACTTCCTCATGCCAGGGGCGGGCGGAGATAGGGCGTTGCGCAAGATCTTCGCCGCATCTCTCGGTCCCGAGTTCGAGGCGTACGAGCGCCTCGCCCGCTGACGTTCCTTCGACGAGGCGCGAGGGAGAAGTGTCCGCGAAGGTTCTTCCCCGCGGACCACAGGGCTGTCGTCGTAACGTTTGCCGTAACGCTTGGGAGACGGTAGTGCCGTAGGGTGGTGTTGTGACGGAAGGGGCGAGAGAACAGGGGCAAGAAGTCGGCGAGATGAGTCGTCACGCTTTGCTCTTCGCTCCTGCGCGCGTGGCGGGGTGGCTGATCGTCCCCTTGTATATAGCCGGCGCTTGCGCTTACTACTTCCTCGTAATCAGCGCCGGCTTTTGGGACGGCGACGCAGTGGTCGACAACGTAACAGGTGTGCTATTGGGTGTGGGGTTCGGTGCCTTCGCGGTGGTCGGGGCGCTGCTCGTGGCAAGACGGCCCACCAACGCCATCGGCTGGATCCTGGCTGCCATCGGACTCATGGTGTCGATCTTCAACGCCTGTGGCGGCTACGCCACCTACATGATGGCCACCCTAGGCCGGCCTGACGCGCTCGCCGTCTTCGGCGCGTGGGTCGCAAACTGCTACTGGTTCCTGATGCTCGCGCTGGCACTTATCTACCTGCCCATGCTCTTCCCCGACGGTCGGTTGCCCTCCCGTCGTTGGCTTCCGGTCGCAGTGCTCGCGGCGATCGCGACGCTGGGTATCGTCCTCTCCAGAGCGCTCATGGACACCCTTCCCGTGAATGAAGTTCCCGGTAGAGGGATCGCTAATCCCATAGGCATCGAAGATCTGGGTAAGATCGAGGACCTCCCGATATTCGGTGTGATCGAGGGCCTTTTCCTCGTCGCAGCCATTGGGGCAGTAGCGTCGGTGGTGGTGCGCTTCCGCCGCTCGCGGGGGGTCGAGCGCCAGCAGATGAAGTTGTTCGCTTACGTTATCGTGGTGTTGATCGGCGGGTCCGTCCTCGCCGGCGGCATCTCGGATCTGACCGGTGTGGGATGGTTGGAGGTGAGCAGTTTCGTGCTCAGCATGATGGGCCTAATGTGTCTGCCGATCGCTGTTGGCATAGCAATCCTACGCTACCGCCTCTACGAGATAGACATCATCATCAACCGTACTCTCGTCTACGGCCCCCTCACGGCAGCGTTGGCGCTGATGTATTTTGGGGGGGTTGCGACGACCCAGCTAGTGTTCCATGCGCTAACGGGCCAACAGCAACAGTCCCAACTCGCAGTAGTCGTTTCCACCCTCGTGATAGCGGCGCTGTTCAATCCCTTGAGGCGGCGCATCCAGTCGTTTATCGACCGCAGCTTCTACCGCAGGAAGTACGATGCGAGACAGACTTTGGAAGCCTTCTCGGCCAGGTTGCGCAACGAGACGGATCTGGACGCGCTGAACGACGACCTGGTCGGGGTGGTAAGGGAGACGATACAACCCGCGCACGTCTCGCTCTGGCTGCGCCCCGATACACCTATGAACGGCAAGCACGAAGATCCACCGGCTATCTCTATGTGAGCGGACGGCGTCTGGCCGAGGGAGGCAGGCCGCTCGACTATAATTCCGCCTGTGGCCGAGGACGAGCGCAGGAGATCCGGCAGCAGTGACTTCCTCGAGAGGAGGTCCTACGAACCACGGCTCGCGCTGCGGCGGGTGCAAAGCGCCGTTCTGGCGCTCGTAATCATTACCGCTGTAGGCATATTTGGGTACGTGGTCTTCGAGGGATGGAGCTTCACCGACGCTCTTTACATGACTGTGATCACGCTTACCACGGTCGGATACAGAGAAGTTCGCGTGCTCGACGCATCAGGGCAGCTGTGGACCATGCTCCTCCTGATAACGGGGGTTGGCACGCTTTTCTACGCTGCAGTATCCTCCGTCGAGCTGGTGGTCGAAGGAACGGTGCGGGGCTATTTCGGAAGGAGAAGGGTGAAGGCGGCGATCGGTAGGCTAAACGGCCACTACATACTGTGTGGCTACGGCAGGGTCGGAAAACAGGTCGCTCGCGAGTTCGCGGCTGATGATGTACCTTTCGTGATCGTCGAACAGGACCAGGATGTCCTGGAGGAGTGCCTGGCCGATGGTTATCTCGCGTTGCTCGGCGAGGCCTCGGACGACGAAGTTCTCGAGGCGGCCGGCATCCTGCGTGCGGCAGGACTTATCGCGGCCGTCGACTCAGACGCGGACAATGTATTCGTGGTGCTCTCGGCGCGAAAGCTCAACCCGAAACTGCACATCGTCGCCCGCGCCTCCTCTGAGGAGTCGGCGGGCAAGCTGGAGATAGCGGGGGCCGACCGGACGCTCTCACCCTACGCCGTGGGTGGCAGGCGGCTCGCCTCGCTCGCCACGCAGCCCCTCGTCGTCGACTTTCTGGACGTCGTCACGCGCGGCGAGAAAGGCATCGAGTTTCGCCTGGAGGAGTTCTCCGTGCCCGAGCACTCGACCATCGCCGGGCGCACCATCGGTGATCTCAAGATAGGGGAGAGAACCGGCGCCATAGTCCTCGCCATCCGCACTTCAGAAGGCAACTTCGATACCACACCATCGGCCGATGATCGTCTTCGCGCCGGCGACACGCTCATCGTGCTTGGGAGCCGCGGCCAGATAGAACGCCTGGAGCAGCTCATGCGCGGCGAGGAGGTCGCGAAGGACGCGTAGGGGCGCTTCGCGAAGCGCCCTTACACGAACTGCCCTCTATTCCCTCGGGTGGTAGATCAGCATATCAGCGACACGATCCGTTCTCTCGTAGTTGTCGTGTATCTCCTCGAGCATCCTTGGGGTCCACCTGTCGCGCTTTATCTCCCTGGCGAAGGGTGGGCTCCAGATCATGATCATGGGAAACCTCTCCTCCTCGATGTCCTTCAGGATCGGCCTCTGGTCCCAGTCACCGTCGAGGGTGAGTTGGGTCATCTCGAAAGGCTGGAAGTAGATTCTCCGCCCTCTCTGGGGCAGGAGTCCCATGTAGTCGTCTGTGAGCACGGGTCCGTCCGCGCTCGCCACCATACGGGATAGTTGCGCAACCTCGCCCCGCTGCTCGATAACGTAGTTCTGCAAACCCGAAGGGACCCGAGACGATTGTGCGAGCGCCAGTACCTGGACCGCGAGAAGGGCTATGAGGGCGATCCGCAACCGCGGCCGCCTGCGCTGCCAGGCGATAAATGCCCCTGTTGCCAGGCCGAGCGCCGCCGATAACTCCAACAGATAGTTCACGTCAGAACCCACCTTGCCGACGAGTACCGCAGAGGGGATGCTGGCGAGCAGATAGGGTGCGACGAGCCACCACGAACGATTTCCCTTGCGTGGCGTAAGCAGTAGGAACGCGAGCGAGCCGAGCAGTAGCAGCGGGCAGGCAAGGAGGGCTCCTAGGGCGTTGAGGCTGACCCGCTCCCACCGGAAATCGTTTAGGTTGGCGGTTACGGTGTTGAGGAAGAACCCGCCTCCGGTAAAGATGTTCAGTAGCGCGAACACGATCAGGCCAGCGCCGCCGGCGATCGCGACCGTCTCCAGCGCCCGGCGGCGCTGGCCCTGGGCTACGAGCCACACGAAGGCCGCGAGCGGCGCGGCCAGGATGTAAGTCTGGCGGGTATAGACGGCAGCAATGAGAAGCAGGGCCGAAACGAAGACGCTCCAGCGCTTCTCGGGCCAGCGCGCGACGACGAACAGCCCGGCCCAGGAGAGCGTCAGCCCCAGCAAGTCGACCCTGGAGAGCGATGACCAGCGCACGACGTAGGGCATGGCAGGGAAGATCAGACCCCCCGCTATCGCCGCGATCCTGTCTTTGGTCAACGTGTGCAGGGTCAGCCCCACAAAGAGCGCCACAGCCGCGACGCTGAGGAGCGAGATCAGACGCCCGTACCAGAGCGCGGGCCCGAACAGCCACACAAAAGGCACCTGGGCTAGCATGAAAAGCGGAGGATAGTTGGATACAACGTAGGGCGAGACGGTGAGATCGGTCCTGTAGATTGTCTGGAACTGCGCGAGCCTTACAGACTGGTCGAGGAGTGGCCCCTCACCGTAGTTGAGCGGGTAGGGGAAAGCGAGCGCGTCCCATCCGTGCCGCAAAAAGAGCAGCACGGCAAGACCCTGGGCCAAGAGCAACAGCGCGATTGCGGCAAATAACGCGACCCGGCGCGTTCGCCCGCCCGTGTGGGCTGCTTTCATTAGACCCTTACTCGTCGCCAGGTCCTTCCGTGTTCTCGAAGTCAGGCTCTGTATCCTACCGCTTTTGGCGCCGGCTACGCACGAACAATGCCCGGCGCTCTCCACCCTCTGTTCCGGAGGACCCGGACCGGGTTGTGCGGTTGGCCGCACCGTGTAGTATGGAGGTAAGTGTCGCCCCAAGAGACGAGCTGGCCCGCCGCAGGGTAGAGGTCGGCGAGAAACTCATGCAGCGCGCCCCGTCCTCATCCGTGGCGAAGGAGGCGAGCAGTCAGCCCTCTCCACCCTGATCCTCGCCCGGCTCCTCCCGCAATTGATCGCGGACGGCTCGACAGTGGAGAAAGCCGGTGAGGCACAGCGCGACCTTGGCGACGAAAGGTAGTCTCACAGCATAACCCTCATTCCCGCGGAAGCGGGGATTCACGACGGCAGTCGCTCCAGGCAAACTTGGCGGCGTTATCGAGCATCTCCGAAGGTGAGCGCGAGAAGCAGCGTGGGACCGGTGTTGGATCACGCCTTGCTCGGCCCGTTCACGCCGTACTCGAGGCCGTCTACTAATGCTTGCCAGGAGGCTTCGATGATGTTCTCGGAGACGCCGACGGCGCCCCACATCCGCTTGCCGTCTGTCGAGTCTATGAGGACGCGGGTCGTTGCGGCCGTGGCGCGGTGCTCATCGAGGATGCGCACCTTGTAGTTGGAGAGGTGGATCTCTTTCAGCTCCGGATAGTGCGGCCCTATGGCCTTTCTTAGGGCTTGATCTAGCGCGTTTACGGGACCGTTACCCTCTGCGGTGGAGATGACCCTCTGCCCGCCCACGGAGAGCTTTATGGTCGCTTCTGTCGTCGTCTCCCCGCCGGCCCGCTTCTCGGAGATGATCCTGAACGTCTCCAGTTCGAAGAGGGGCCTGTCCTCACCGGTGGTCCGCCCTATCAGCAGTGCGAGCGAGGCGTCGGCGGCCTCGTAGTGGTAGCCCTCGTACTCGCGCTGCTTTATGGCGCCGAGGATCTGGGTCGCATCCTTGGCCTCGAGTCCTAGCTCCCTTGCCTTGGTCCTGATGGAGTTCTTCCCCGAGAGCTCCCCGACTGGCGTACGCCTTACGTTCCCTACGGCCTCGGGCGCGACGTGCTCGTAGGTCGCCGGATCCTTGGAGATGCCGTCGACGTGCAGCCCGCCCTTGTGGGCGAAGGCGCTGCGCCCCACGTAGGGACGGTGGGTGTCAGGCGTCAGGTTCATGAGCTCCGAGACGTAGTTGGAGACCTCGGTAAGCCGCCGCAACCTTCCGTCATCCATGACTTTCAGCCCCATCTTGAGCTGCAAGTTGGCGATGGTCGTGACGAGGTCGCAGTTGCCGCACCGCTCCCCGATGCCGTTGACGGTCCCCTGTACATGCGTCGCTCCGGCCTCTACCGCCACCAGAGCATTCGCCACCCCACACCCCGAGTCGTTGTGGGTGTGAATGCCTACCTCCACGTCGGGGAACTCCCGCACCGTGCGTGCCACGACCGCTTTGAGCTCCGTCGGCAAGGTCCCGCCGTTCGTGTCACAGAGGACCAGCGTCGTCGCGCCTGCTTCGGCCGCGGCGTGGAGCACCGCGAGCGCGTACCCGGGATCGTCGCGGAAGCCGTCGAAGTAGTGCTCGGCGTCGAAGATGACCTCTTTACCGGCGCCGGCCAGGTAGGCGACGGTGTCGCGCACGGACTCGAGGTTCTCCCTGGGCGTTGTCCGCAGGACCTTCTGCACGTGCAGCTTCCAGCTCTTGGCGACGATGCAGGCGACGGGCGCTGAGAGGGAGGGTAGGAGCGTTACCGCGGGGTCGTCCTCGGCACGCCCTTTCGGGCGCCGGGCCCGCGTGAAGGCTACGAGCTTCGCGTGGGAGAGCGAAGAGTCATCGAAGCCCTCGAAGAACTCCAGATCCTTGGGGTTGGAGGCGGGGAAGCCCGCTTCGATGTAGGGGACCCCCAGAGAGTCGAGCTCGCGGGCTATGCGGGCCTTGTCCTCGGCGGTCAGGCTAACGCCCTCGCGTTGGGTACCATCGCGTAGGGTAGTATCGAACAGCTTTATGCTCATGCCACACCCTCTCCCGCCGCGACCCACTTGCACACGGCCTTCGTCACTTCTTCGGTTGTCTTCTTGCCGCCTACGTCGGGGGTCAGGAAATGGGTCTCCAGGGCGACGGAGACGCCCTGCTCGATGGCCTCGGCCACGTCGGGGCGTCCCAGAGCATGGCGGAACATCATCGCCGCAGAGAGGATGGTCGCGTAGGGATTTGCCTTCCCCTCTCCAGCGATGTCAGGGGCCGAGCCGTGGACGGGCTCGAAGATGCCAGGGGAGCCTGGCTTGCCTAAAGACGCGCTCGGAAGCATGCCCATCGAGCCGGGGAGCATCGCAGCCTCGTCAGAGAGGATATCCCCGAAGAGGTTCTCGGTCAGCACGACGTCGAACCTCGTCGGTGCCTGAACGAGGAACATCGCCGCCGCGTCGACGAGGATGTGGTCGAGGGATACCCCAGGATAATCTTCGGCCACCTCAGAGACGACCCTGCGCCACAGCCGGCTCGTCGCCATGACGTTTGCCTTGTCCACGCTCGTCACCCGCCGCTTGCGGCGCTTCGCCGCATCGAAGGCCACCCGCGCGACCCGCTCTATCTCCTCCCGCGGGTACACGCTGAGGTCACTGGCCCTCTCCTCTCCCTCCTCCTTCTCCCCGAAGTAAGCCCCGCCTGTCAGCTCCCTGACGATGAGCACGTCGACGCCATCGACGACCTCGCGCTTGAGGGGCGAGGACCCGATGAGCGCAGGTATGGCGGCCACGGGTCTCAGGTTGGCGAAGGCCCCAAGGCTCTTCCTTAGCTTCAGCAATCCGGCCTCCGGGCGCACGGGGGCGTCGTCGAAGTCGGGGTGCCCGACAGCTCCGAGCAGTACCGAGTCTGAGGCGCCGGCTGCCTCCAGGGTCTCCGCGGAGACGGGCTCGCCTTCTTCGCGGATGGCAGTGCCGCCGATCCTGCGTTCCTCGTAGCGCACTTCGATGCCGAAGTGCTCGGCCGCTGCGTCGACGACCTCGCGCGCGGCCCCAACCACCTCGGGTCCGATGCCGTCGCCAGGGAGAAGTAGTACGTCGAAAGACTTTCTCATAACGGCTCCTCCTGGAACTCGGGCCTCGACACCAGCCACTCCCGTCCGCCCGGGCCTAGAGCGGCTCCTAGCAGCTCCTCGGCCCGCTCCTCGTCGACGATCCCATCTTCTTCCCAGAGCGCGTGGAAGCTGCGTCGCAGGAAACCTTCTCCGAACTCCTCGAGCGCCGCAGCGCCGAGCAGGAGCAGCAGGTTCTGGAACGACATCTGATCCCCCGCTCCCGCTGGTCCGCGAAAGGTCCGTACGGTTAACCCTGGCTCTCTTTCCACCCGCGACAGATGTTCCTGCAGGGGCAGACCTGCCCTGCGGGCGACCGCGGCCGAGGCGGCCTGCGGCGCGAACTCCCCGAGCCACGCGGGGGTCCTCACTACCTCCCGTCCGAGCAAGAAAGCGTGGGCCAGCTCGTGCCAGACGGTAAGGGGCAGCGTGGCCGCGGTGCGCGGCTTGAACACTGGGGATAGCTCTTCCGGCAGCACCATGGCGGGAGGCTCGACCGAGCGGGTGAAGTAGGGGAGCCCAGGCGGATAGGGGCGCGCGTTGTCGCGCGGCGCATCGTACCAGTCCTCGCCGGCCACCAGGTAGGCGACGACCACTGGAGGCTCGACGGAGAGTATCCGCCCGAGCGTCCTGCAGCCCTGCGTGAGATAGCCAGAGAGCGCCCCGGCCCTCCCGGCCAGCCGTGGGGCGTAGAAGAGTGGCACTTCTGCGTCCAGGCGTTCGTAACCTGGCGGCACGGCTGCCCGTCGCTTTCGGGCTGCTACGGCGCTACCTGCGCGTCCCACCTGGCTCCGACCACGCCGGCCGTGTAGACGTTGACGGCCCGCACGTAGGCGCGCGCCGCCGCCTCGACGACGTCCTGGGAGAGGCCGCGTCCGGCATAATCTCCCCCCTCGAACTCAACAGAGACCCTGACCTCGCCCAGGGCGTCCTTTCCGCCCGTCACGGCGTCGATGCGGAAGTCTGTCAGCCTGCCCTTTATGTTCGTCGCCGCGTCGATGGCGCGGAAGACCGCGTCGACGGGCCCCTCGCCCTCGGCCTCGGCCTCGAACGTGCCCTGTTCGGCGTGGGAGATGGTCACGGCGGCCCTGCTCTGGCGGCCCGTGGCGGCGACGACCCTGAATGACTCCAGGACGAACTTGCCTTCAAAAGAGCCGACCTCATCAGCGGCGATCGCCTCCAGGTCTGCGGCTGTCACGGTCTTCTTGTGGTCTGCTATCTCCTTAAAACGCGTGAACGCCCGCTTGAGCACATCGCCCTCCACGTAGTAGCCCAGCTCCTCGAGGGCGTCCTTGAGAGCGTGGCGGCCCGAGTGCTTGCCGAGGAAGATGTTCGTCCCTTCCAGGCCGATGTCTTCCTTGGTCATGATCTCGAAGGTGCGCCTGTCCTTGAGCACGCCGTCCTGGTGGATGCCCGACTCGTGCAAAAAGGCGTTGCGCCCCACGATGGCCTTGTTCGGGGGAACCTCGTAGCCCGTGATGTTGGAGACCATGCGGCTCGTGTTGGCGAGCTGGCGGGTCTCGACGCCGACCGTGGCGCCGTAGAAGTCAGAGCGCGTGGCGAGAGCCATTACGACCTCCTCCAAAGAGGCATTCCCTGCCCGCTCCCCGATGCCGTTGACGGCCACCTCGACCTGGCCAGCCCCGACCTCGACTCCCGCGAGCGAGTTGGCGACGGCCATCCCGAGGTCGTCGTGGCAGTGGACCGAGAGGACGCACTCCTCGAGCGCAGGCACCCGCTCCCGAAGCTCCTTCAGGAAATCCGCGAACTCGACCGGCGTGGTGTAGCCGACCGTGTCGGCGATGTTGACCACGTCGGCCCCTGCCTCGACGGCCGCGGCGACGATCTCAGAGAGGTAGCCTATGTCCGTGCGCGTCGCATCCATCGGTGAGAACTCGACGTTCTCGCAGAGGTTCTTGGCGAAGGCCACGGCCTCGCCGGCCCTCCGCAGGATGTCTTCCCTGTTGGAGCGCATCTGGTGTTCTATGTGCAGGTCGCTGGTGCCTACGAAGGTGTGGATGCGAGGCCTCTGTGACCACTGCACAGCCTCCCAGGCGCGCACGATGTCCTGCTCGTGGATGCGGGCGAGGCCTGTAATCCTCGGCCCCCTCACCTCCGAGGCGATGCGACTAACCGACTCGAAGTCCCCCTCGGAGGTGATCGGGAACCCGGCCTCTATTACGTCCACCTTCAGGCGGGCGAGCTGGCGGGCTATCTCTACCTTCTCCTCTACAGACAGGGAGATGCCCGGCGACTGCTCGCCGTCGCGAAGGGTGGTGTCGAAGATCTCTACTCGGCGCATATGTCTCGTCCTCCTACATTTAGAAACCTGTTGAAGAGATGCGAATTGAGGCTGGTGGCCGCGGACAGCCGGCTAGATACCGGGGCTGGTAATTCGCCCGGCGGCCACCCTGGTTAGTCGTAGGATGTGGCGAGAAACACGCAAGATGTCTAGAAGTTCTCCCTCATGAAGGGCGGCAGTATCTCATCCCGCCGCCCGCTCCGCAACCTCGACGGCCACAGTCCAGTCAGCGTACTCCTCCCACTCGCCGCGCGCGGCCTTGAAGTACAGTTCCTGCAGGCGCTCCGCGACGGGTCCTATGCTACCAGTCCCGACGGGACGGTCGTCCACCTCGACGACGGGTGCGATCTGGAACCCCGTCCCAGAGAGGAACACCTCGTCTCCGGCGTAGAGCTCCGTACGTCCAACCTCGCGCTCAATGACGGGCATCCCGAGCTCTTTGCCTGCCAGCTCCATGACAGCGTCGCGCGTTATGCCCTCCAGGATGTCCGCCGTTACGGGCGGTGTGATGAGTTGGCCCTTCCTGACCAGGAAGATGTTCGCCGCGCTAGCCTCGGAGACCTGGCCGTCCTGGGTGAGGAAGATGGCGTCGTCGTAGCCTGCCATGTGAGCCTCATCGACCGCGAGAGCCGTGTTGACGTAGGAGCCCGTGCACTTTGCGCGGGCCGGGATGGCGTTGTCCGGCGTACGCCGCCAGGAAGAGACACAGACCTTCAGGCCCGTAAGCTCCACGTAGTTGCCCATAGGGACCGTGAAGATAGATAGTGCGGTCTCACCCTTCAGGTTCACCCCCACGGACTCGGCGGCCTTGTAAGCCAGTGGACGGACGTAGGTGTCCTCGCGCGGGGTGTTGCGCTTCAGGATCTCCAGCGTGACGTCGCAGAGTTCCTCGACCGTATTAGGCAAATCTATGCGTAGCAGACGGCAGGACCTCTCGAAGCGCTCGTAGTGCTCGCGCATCTTCAGGACCTGCAACGTCCCGCGTCCCTCACTCCAGTACGCCCTTATGCCCTCGAAGACGCCGGTGCCGTAGTTCAGGGCGTGCGTCGCCGGTGAGAGGCGAATGTCGCCGACCCTCACCAGCTCGCCGCCGTGGTAGGCCCACTCGGCGTCTGACGCCGCGAAAGCTTTA
>DATDKO010000395.1:0-20502 GCA_036519935.1 Rubrobacter sp.
GGTATCCCGACCTGCCCGGTCGTCTTCAACGCCCCGACCTCGAGGATAAGGATCGGCAATATCTCCTATTAAGAGCACCGCGGGATACTCACTTGTAGAGGTGATGGTGGCAATGGTAGTCCTCACCGTCGCCGTCGTACCAATGGTAGGCATGTTCGACGCGGCGATCGGGGCCGCTGACGCGAGCGCCGACTACGACAAGGCGCGGGCGTGCGCCGTACAGAAGCTGGAACAGTTGAAGAGCATTCCGTACGAGGCCGTGGAGGGGGGGCCGCAGGGCGGCGTCTGCAACCCTTCCGGGTTCGGATACACGATAGCCGCCCAGTCCATTGGTACCGACCTCGGCGACGGTTCCGGAGAGGAGGGGCTGATGATGGTTACCGTTACAGTCGACTGGGACGGCGAGAACTCCTACGTCGTTTCAGGGGTCGTGTCCAGATGGTGAATCTGGCAAGGAGTCAGCCGTGGAAGGAGGAAACGGGTTTCACGCTCGTGGAGGTACTCGTCTCCGCGATGATGATGTTCGGCGTGCTCTTCGCCCTGTATGCGATCTTCGACGTGAGCGTAAGGGCCTTCGGTTACGGCCGTGACAAGCTCGAGTCCGTCGGGAATGCCAGGCTCGCCCTTGGCAGGATGGAACGTGAGATCAGGGCCGCCTATCCGTACGACCTGACATCGAACCCCCCCAGGAGATACCTGTTTCTGGACCCCACGGATCCCACAACGCCAGCGGTACCTACGGCAACCCGCATCGCCTTCGGCAACGAGACCGGGGGAGACCGCAGCATCGACGCCTCCGAAGTCATTGGCTACTACTTCAGCGGCCACGACCTCAAACGGTCCAAGGGCGGCAGCGCCCAGACGCTCGTAGATTCGGTTCCCACGAACGGACTGCGCTTTACTCCGTGCAGGAGTCCTGACGACTGCCCTCCGGCCCTCGCTATCACTAATGAGGCGGAGATCAGGCTCCTGCGCATAGAGCTGGCCGTCGAAGTGAGGCGCCGGGGTCAAGACCCAACCAGGCAGACGCTCGGGACCGACGTCTATCTCAGAAACCGCGGAGACCAACCATGATCTGGCGCCTCCTGCGCGAAGAAAGGGGTATGGCTCTCGGGCTCGCGGTCATCGTCGTGGTGATCGTTGGCGTGATGGGAGCCGGCCTTCTGACCTTCGTCGCCACGGACCTAGCGGCTGTCGTAGCAATCAACAGGGGAGAGCAGGCCTTCGAGTTGGCCGAAGCAGGGATCGAGGTCGCCAAAGTACACCTCGCGAACGACTCGAGCCCAGCCGACTGGTCCTCGGGGGACCTCCACATGGCTGGCATGGTTGAGGGCTCCGTTACCGTCACCGTCGAATACGACGCCGAAAGCGGGTCCTTCGAAGCAGTCTCCACAGGCGAGTACCGGGAGACCAACCGCAAGATCGAAGCCACCTTCTCCGTCCAGGAAGGCGCGCCTAAGCTCCTGAGCTGGCGGGAACTCTATGAGTGAAACCAGAGAAAACTTTGTCAATAAAAGTTGACAAGTAATGGATCGTCAACTATGATTGACCCATGGATAGGAAGACGAAGACACGGGTTGGTGGGCCGGATGACCCTCGGGAGGGACTTGAAGCGGTGGTCGCCCTGAGGCGGACGCTGGAGGCTTTAGAGGCGGCGCAGGTGGAGAATGCCTTCGTTGCGGGATGGTCATGGGCGAGGATCGCCGAGGTTCTGGGGGTCAGCAAGCAGGCTGTGCACAAAAAGCACGCCAGGAGGATTAGGGATAGCTACCCTGGAGAAACACGGAGGAGAAAGGGAAGAGGCGCATGATCTTCACCCGTCACACCGACCGATCCCGCAAGAGTGTGGAGGCCGCCTTCGATGAGGCCAGGATGCTGGGTCATGACTCTGTTGGTGACGAAGATCTTGTACTTGGCATCCTGCGCGCCGACGAGGGGATAGCCGCCGAAGCGCTCTCCTCGCTTGGGGTGACGCTCGAAAGTGCGCGAGAGGAATCAGAGGAGATGCTTTCTGGCGCACTCTCATCTATAGGAATCTCTCTCGAAGAGGTGCGCAGGGAGGCGGGTGATGCCTTCGAGTTACGCATCCCGGATAAAAGGCGCATCCCGATCTCCCCCTGGGCCAAGAAGGCATTGGTCGAAGCGCGTAAAGAGATGCGAAGGTTGGGAGACAACTACCTCGGCACCGAGCACGTCCTGCTTGGGATACTAGGCAACGCAGATGGTACGGCCGTAAGGATGCTCTCCCGGATGGGCGTCTCGCCTGAGATGGGAGAGGAGCGGCTCTTCGAGTTGCGCGGCCAGGCGGCTGGCTGAGACCGCTCGCTGTGGCCACAGCATCTCAGCACGGCGGATGTGCCGCCGGTTGTCCGGCTCACACAGAGCTGAAATGCTGAAGTGCTGACAAGCCGCCTGGCGAAGCCGGGCGGCGTGCTGACATGCTGACATGGGCGGCCTCTGGTCGCCCATGTCGCTAGAATGCTGGCATGGAGGAGAGAGAAGAACGCAGTGGAGCCGTCAGAGTCGGGATGATCTGGGGCGGCATCGGCGGGGTGGTTGGCTTGCTGGTCTCGTTGCTCGGTTCACTGCTCGGGATCTTGGTCGCAGGCTTTATCGGCTTCTCCTGCGGGAAACGGGCGGCCTTGGCGGGAAGTCGGGCCGGCGCGCTCTCCGGGCTGGTCGGCGGGGCCGTCGCAGCGCCCGCGTACGTGCTCGGGTCCACGCTCGGGGCGCTCCTTGCGGCGCGCCAGATCGGGGCCGCCGGGATCGCCACGACCCTCTCGGATGTGCTCGGTACGCAGGTTTCAGCCGATGAGGCCTGGATCTACTTCCTGTTCAGCCTCATTCTCTCTGCCATCCTCGAGGCCGCTGTCCTGATCCTGGTCTCATCGGCCGCCGGAGCCTGGGCGAAAAGGGAGTAGAGAGGGCGTTCGGGCGCCCCACGGCTCATTGCTTTCTGGCCGCCTCCGCCGCGTTCTCCCCGAAAACGAACTCCCCGTCGTCGGGCCGCGTCACGCCGGCCCTCTCCAGGCGTCGGTCCTTCTGGTACTTCCTGATGGCGGCCTTCAGGGTCCCGAGACCCAGAGTTGCGCACTTGGGGCGGGAGGCGACGACCTGGCGTCCTAACTGTTCGATCATCTCATGGTAGTCCAGCTCCAGTACCTGATCCATCGTCAGGTCTCCCCTTTGAACATCCTCGAGGAGCATGCTGCTAGCCGCCATGCTGATGGTACAGCCCTCGCCCTCGTAGGTCGCTTGTTCTATGTGCTCCTGGTCGTCGGCCGCCTTGAGGTAGACCGTAACCACGTCTCCACAACCAGGATTGCCGCCAGGCATCGCCACGTCGGCGTCATCGAGGGCGCCTCGATGTCGGGGTTTCTCATAGTGATCCAGCAGTATCTGTATCTGTAACTGCCTGTCCAACACGTACCCTTCCACTTGTCATCCCATAGATTCTCTTAGGATGATTCTATCGCAAGCTCGTCCGCCGTCACGTAAACTTGCTACAGTTTGATACACTTACTCCATGAAAGTAGGTATAGTCGGGCTGCCTAACGTCGGCAAGTCCACGGTATTTAATAGCCTTACCCGGGCGGGTGCCGAGGCCCAGAATTACCCCTTTACGACCATCGACCCGAACCTCGGCGTCGCCACTATACCGGATGAACGGCTGGACGCTGTGGCCAGGGTGATCGGCAGCAAACGCGTCGTCCCCGCGACGGTCGAATTCGTGGACATCGCGGGGCTGGTGCGGGGCGCGAGCGCAGGGGAGGGGCTGGGAAACCAGTTCCTCGGCCACATCAGGGAGTGCGACACCATAGCGCACGTCGTCCGCTGCTTCGAGGACGAGAACGTCGTTCACGTCCACGCCGGTGTGGATCCCAGGGGCGACATCGAGACCATCGACACCGAGCTGTTGCTCGCAGATCTCGCGAGTGTCGAGCGGCGGCTGGAAAGGGTAGGGCGGGCCGCCAAGGGCGGCGACGCCAGACTCGAGGCCGAGGCGGCCGAGTTGGAACGGCTACGCGACCATCTCTCTGACGGAAGTCCGGCGCGGGTCTACCCGGCGACGGAGACACTGGCCGAGGCCATGAGCACCCTCATAACCGCCAAGCCGACGCTCTACGTGGCGAACGTGGATGAGGAGTCTGTGGCGGAAGGGAATCGCTACAGCTCGCAGGTCGAGAAGCACAGCAGCAGCGAGGGAGCTGAGGCCGTAAGGATCTGCGCTAAGCTCGAAGCCGAGGTCGCCGAGCTCCCAGAAGACGAGGCTGCAGAGTACCTGGCGATGCTCGGGGTAGAGACAACAGGTTTCGAGGAGTTCGTGCGGGCGGCGTATCGGCTGCTCGGGCTCGTCACGTTCTTTACCGCGAAGGAGAAGGAGGCCCGGGCCTGGACCGTACGAGAGGGCTCGACGGTGCGGCAGGCCGCAGGGCGCATCCACACCGACATGGAGCGCGGCTTTATCGGGGCCGAGGTCGGAGACTGGCAGGACATAGTCGCGGCCGGTTCCTGGGCCAGGGCCAAAGAGGAGGCGAAGGTCCGTCTCGAAGGCCGCGACTACGTCGTAAGAGACGGCGACACGGTACTAGTACGCTTCAACGTGTAGGGGCGTAGCCGGTGCAGCCTTTCGTCAAGCCGAAGAAGCCCCTCCATAGATCACGCCTCGCGCTCGTCACCACCGGCGGCGTTCACCTGGCCGGCCAACCGCGCTTCGATATCGACGACCCTGCCGGTGATTGCTCCTACCGTGAGATACCGACGACTGCCGACGACCTCACCTGGACCCACGCCTACTATAGGCCGGACGAGGGCAGCGACCTGGACGCCGTCTTTCCCCTCGAGACCCTCCGTAGACTGGTAAGCGACGGTATAGTAGGCGGGCTGTCGGCACGCCACTTCTCCTTTATGGGAGCCATCCACGACCCGACCCCGCTGGTAGAAAGCACGGCTCCCGAAGTCGCAGGCAAACTGGTAGAAGACCAGGTAGACGTCGTGCTGCTCACGCCTTCGTGACCCCTGTGTCACCGGTCCGTCGGGCTGGTCTGCAACGCGATAGAAGAACGGGCCATCCCCACCGTTACCCTGGCCATGGAGCACGGTGTCAGAGCACCACGTGTCGGCTTCGTGCCCTTCCCGTACAATCTCCCGATGGGCGAACCCCATGACCGCGAAGGGCACAGACAGGTGGCCCTCGCCGCACTTGCCCTACTCTACGATCTGGAGCAACCCGGTGAGGTGGAATTGTAAGTATCAGGTGTCAGCCGTCAGGTGAGGATTTGGGCGGCGTTACCATGTGGCATCGGGACCAGCATCGGCCTTTCCTGATGCCTGTACCCTGACCCCTGAACCCTGATACCTGAGATATACTCTATGTGCGTATAGACCTAGTGCGAAGGTGAGACCGTGGCCCTGTTGGTAGTGTTGTTCATAGCGTTTTTCGTGATTGCGTTCCTCTTCCTGCTGCCGATACTGTTCTCGCTGCAGGCCGTGGGGAGCCTTTTCGTCTATCCGCGGCAGCTACGGGCGATCTTCGGGAACAAGATCCTGCGCCGCAACCACGCCCTGGAACACGCGACCATAGTGGTGATGATGGAGAGAGAGCCAGGCCGCAAGTTGAACGGGTTCTCCACCGACGACGGGTTCTTCGTGCAGGGCGTACGCTCCATCTCCGAGGTCGAGAGCGCCGCCAGAGAGGCTATGCGGAGGCTGCAGAACGGGGAGAGGAGGCTCGCTATCCACCGCAACTGCGGCACGACCATCGTGGCCGCGAACCTGCTCGCCGCTATCTTGTTCCTGGTCGCCATCGGGTTGGGTATTCTCTATCTCGGCGCGGGTGGTTTGCTCTTCTACCTCATGATCCTTGGCAGCGTCGTTCTCGCTTTCGCCCTGCGGATCCCTTTGAGCCTCATCCTGCAGAGGTTCGTCACCACCGATGCTGACCTGAAGAACGCGGAAGTCGGTTGGGTCGAGCCGGCGCAGCCAGGCGACCTCAAGAGCGGTATCTTCGGGCTCCTGCTCGCCGCGTCGACCGCGCGGGTGCGAGTCTTCCACACCGACCCTGACGCAGTAGAGATCTTCCGCGACGATGGCGCCATAGTTCGTTAGTAGGCATCAGGTTTTGCACGGGATAGTCCCTCTCAGAGGACCCCTGATCTGCGGTGTCATCGCCAGGCCCTATACCTGAAACCGGTAGCCGCGGTCTGCGAAGAAGGCTACGTTATTCGTCCAGCAATGCCGGGTCGAGGATCCAACCCTCGTTGGGATCGCACTCCGGCGGTACGCCGTATCCTTCGTCTCTCTTTTCGTAGGCCCACGCCGCCTGGACTGCGCACAGGAGCGAATCCAGGGCGTCGGCGGAAGGGTCCCGTACGAACTCATCCCTCCAGCGAGCATCCATCTCTATCGCGAATCCATAGACCTCCCTCAGTACGGCTGACTCCAGGCCGGCGAGCAGCGTCTCCCTGGCGGATCTCCGCAAGAAGTCTTCGAAGCCGCCGAAGTCGGTCAGCGTCTCCGAATCCTCCACACGCAAGGAATCTCCTTCCAGGGTGCAGCCTAGGACGATGAGGGGTTTCCGGCGGCTGGGGGCGCTCGTGAAGTCGAGGCCGAAGATCCTCACGCGGGTTCGTTCAAGGCGGACCTACCGGTCCTCGCCGTTTTCCCTGTTCAGCCGGTGGACGTCTGGTCTGCGGTCGTCTTCGGGGATCTTCTCTCCCTCGTTCTTGCCGCCCGGGATGTGCCATTCGATCACCTGGTTTACCTCGGCCCCTATGAGCATGATCAGCGCCGAGTAGTAGACGTAGAGCATCAGGACGATCACACCCGCAAGTGACCCGTACGTCTCGTTGTAGGAGCCGGCTATGCTCGTGTACAGGGAGAACAGCAGCGAGAAGATGAGCCAGAAGACGAAGGCTAGGATCGAGCCGGGGCTGATCCAACGGAACCTCTGTCTGACGGCGGGGGCGAAGTAGTAGATCAAGGCGAAGGCGAAGAGGACGACCAGGGCCACGACTGGCCACTGCACGATGCTCCAGAGCGTCGCGAAGACTGACCCTTGACCGACGACGTCGGCCACCCTCACGCCGATAGACTCGCCGAAGATTACGAGCACGAGCGCGCCGACCAGAAGGACGACCACCGCGAGCGACATGAAGATCGAGAGCCCGTACACCTTCCAGAAAGGTCTGTCTTCCTCTACCTCGTACATGACGTTCATGGCCTCCATTACCGAGCGGAACGCCCCAGAAACCCCCCAGAGCGCGAGCAGGATCGAGATGATCGCCCCGAAAGTAAATGCGCTCTCGGCCTGACTCTGGGTGATGCTGAGGAGCTGGCCTTCTATAAACTTCGTGGCTGATTGCGGCGCTACGCTCGAGAGCTTGTCGACCATTGCATTGACGAGGTCGGTCGCGTTGAAGAGACCAAGGAGCGAGAGCAAGAAGGTGAAAAAAGGGAAGATCGCAAAGAGGCCCTTGTAAGTGAGGTTGCCTGCGAAGGCCATGACGTGGTCTTCGTTCATCTCCTTGTACGTCAGCTTGAAGAAGTCGACGAGACCCAGGTTCTCCGCGACGGGGACCTCGACCTCGTTGCCTTTGCTCTCGGCCTTCTTGATCAGCCGCATACCCGGTATCTTCATGCGTCCGGCCTCCCGCAGACATGTGACTAAGGCTACACTCCATCTACTTCGTGATGGAGTGTACCCAGGAGAGGCCATCTATCTAACACGTGGTGCTCGTCCAAGCCTTGCGGGCGAGACTCTCCCTTGCCCGCAGATCAGCGCGACGCGCTAGGAGGTCGTTCTACTCCCGGTGCCCCAGCCCGGGCGCAACCGGTGCAGTTGGCCTCCCTGGTGGTGGTGACCCAGTCCTCATCGTTGATTGGCCTGCCGCAGTAGGTCTCCCTGAATTGTGGCTTGGCCACATGCACCCTGCCGATCCCGTTCGCCTGGCGAATGTTCATCTCTCTCCTTTTTACTGCCTGCTCGCCCAGTCTAACCTGTTAGTCCACCAGCGTATGGCCCCGCGCTCTCCGCAACGACGGCGTAGAGCGGGTCGCCGAACACGCGGCGGGAACTCCGGTCGAGACTGTGGCCTCTCCCTACCACTCTGACATTATGCAGGTTCGTGCCGGTCGCCTGTGATCCCATATACCCCGGCCTGGGGCAACCTGGTGACACTATGGGTTCCGAGCAAATAGGCAGGCCCTTTACGGTCGCGGTCCTGATGGTATGGGAGAGCAAAGTACTCTTACACCTCCATCGCAAGCTCGTCTCGGATGTTGCAGGCAGCGTTGATAGCTCTCGAGCTCCGAAGTTTACGAGAGGAGTGTCGAGGGGCATCATGGATTGGTAGAAAAATAGAACGCGAGAGCTTCGGAAAGGAGTCGCAACAGCGATGAGCGAAACAGAGGAGTTGCTCCAGAATAACGCTGCCTACGCCGAGTCTTTCGAGAAGGGGGATCTGCCTCTGCCCCCTGCCAGGGCAGTGGCGGTGGTCGCCTGCATGGACGCGCGTCTCGATGTGCACAAGATTCTCGGACTCGAGGAGGGTGATGCACACGTCATCCGCAACGCGGGAGGGGTCATTACAGACGATGAGATCCGTTCGCTTACCATCTCCCAGCGTCTTCTTGGCACACGTGAGATCATCCTCATTCACCACACAGACTGTGGGATGCTAACCTTCTCAGACGACGAGCTAAAAGCACAGATCCATGAAGATGTTGGGCTGAAGCCTCACTTCTCCATGGAGAGCTTCTCAGACCTGGAGGAGGATGTGCGCCAGTCGATTGCTCGTATCCAGGCTAGCCCGTTCATCTCACACAAGGAGAGCGTGCGGGGCTTCATCTACGAGGTCGAGACCGGACGGTTGCGCGAGGTCAGCTAGCATATTCTCGAGCGAACCACCCGACCTACCCCTTTCATACAGTCTCGTATAGGGGTTCTCAGAGGATCGCCCAGAAGGGATTCTCGAGCGTTCGTATTCTCCTCGACTATGGGATGCCCGGGCGTGACGCAGAAGAGCGCACCGCCTCGAGCATGGTCTCTACGGCTTCTCGTCTACTCAAGCCGCTTCCTCGTTCCAGCGAGCGCCAGGTGTGAAAGTCGAGCGCCAACGCGAGCGTCGCAAGTAGGCGCCTTCTCCTTTCTTGGCGAATCTCCCAGCCCTCAGCGAGGAGGCCGCGCACCTCTTCGAGGTAGGGCACAACCGAACCCTCGAGCAGGGCAGCGAGCTCGGGCATCGTCTGGGCATCGCGTAGGACGTTCGCCCTCATCGGCTCGGTGCGGGCGTAGAAGCCGTACAGGTTTGCCAGTGCCGTCCGTAACCTCACTTGCGGGTCGCTGATCTGTGCCCAGGGTGTTGGATCCGGCGCCGGGTGCCGCTCGGTCCAGCTTCTCGAACATGCCTTAAGAAGATCGGTTATGTCGGGGAAGTGGTTGTAGACAGTCAGCCTGTTCACCCCCGCGCGATGGGCTATCTCGCTTATGGTGGTGTTGGCGGGTCCCCGCGTGAGGTGTAGCTCGACCGTGGCATCTACGATCCGGCGCCGCGTCTCACGGTGGCGCTCGGCCCGCTTCTTCATCTCGTACTTGCGTTTCTCGGCCATTTCAATAAACACTATACCAAACGATATTGACACGCAGATCGTATAGGTGTATGGTGCCGACTGTTCGATAAACGTAGTGTTTATCGAAACAAGCGGAGGAGGTAGGTGATGGCTGAAGCGATAAACTCGCTGGCGCGCAAAGTGCTCTCGCCGGAGGAGGGCGAGCCGGTGTGGCTCCGGAAGCTCGGCATAAGGTTCATGATCGGAGGAGAGGAGACCCAGGGTAACTTCGCGCTCGTGGAGTACCTGATCGGAGCGCGGGCGCTCGCCGCGCCGATGCACACCCACGAGCGCGAGGAGGAGTACACCTACGTGCTGGAGGGAGAGGTCGGCGTCCAGATAGGTGAGGAGGTTCTCGTTGCCCGACCGGGGGATCTGGTCTTCAAGCCCAGGGGTGTGCCGCACGCCTTCTGGAACGCGGCTGATGAGCCGGCAAGGGCGCTGGAGATGATCTTCCCTGCGGGCTTCGAGCGCTACTTCGCGGAGCTAGCTCCGCTTTTCCCTCCTGCCAACCAGGGTCCCCTCGACGAGGAGGCGGTAGACGCTGTGAGGGAGAAGTACGGGCTGGAGATGGACATGGGCTCTATCCCTGTACTCGCCGAGCGCCACGGCCTCGCGATCGACGGCCCCCCGCCTTCCGAGAAGTAGCACCGATGTACAAAGGGTCGGGGCGTAGAGCACCCTCGGCCCTTCACACTTTGCCCTTATTCATCCGAGTACGCAGCAGGAGGTAGCGATACGCTCTTGCCCTGACCTACGGATCGGAGCAGTCGCGGCGGTAGCCGCAGTTGGGACAGATGAGCTTGCAATGGAGGCCGTACATCTCCGCGCCACAGATCTCGCAGTCCTCACCCGAAGGTTTCAGTACCCCGGTTGTCTGCGCCTGCTGTGCGCCCTCTTCGTTCATATTCCGGAGTATACGGCTACGGCGCGTCCTTGACACCGGCGTCTCTAGCCGGAGTGTTGCCTGCTGTTCTGGGCCGAAGCGGTCTGGAGGATCTTGCCGATTCGGGCGGCGCTGAGCGTCTTTAGCGCGTTGTAGGAGAGAACCTTCTGCACCTGGCGCAGGGAGGTGCCCAGCGCGCTCGTCAGAACCTGCAGCGTCGTCAGGCTCTGCTGCAGCTCGGAGATCTGGATGGGAAGCTCCGCGGCGCGGGCGTCGAGGGCCGAGAGGCTGATCTCCAGCTCATCGGTCCGTGCGGAGAGGCGGGCGACCTCCTCCGTAACCTCGTCCTGGAAGGTCGCGCGGGTGCGCCGAAACCTCAGGTAAGCCCCAAGCGCGCGAAGGGCCGTGATCACAGAGATCAGGGCTCCCAGAAGTATCAGGATCAGTAGAACCGTATACATGTCGATGGCAACCGTACCACGGCACTCCCCGCCTTTACAAACACCGGGCCAGTGTTAGAATCTCGCCTACGACGCGGGGTGGAGCAGTCTGGTAGCTCGTCGGGCTCATAACCCGAAGGTCGCAGGTTCAAATCCTGCCCCCGCTACTTCTCCGAGGCCCCGCAACTGCGGGGCAATTGCTTTTCTGGGACGTCTTCCCGAAAGTCTGTACCTGACACGCGTGTGGGAACGCGCGGGGTTTAGGATCTTGAAAGGCGGGGTAGGCAGCCTGATAGCCGTCTACAAAGCCGTGGGGAAGCTATGGACCCGGCCTCGACGGGAGACGTACAGGGTACCTGCGAGGCGTTCAGGTGCCACCCATATGACGAATGAACGGAAAGGAAGAGCCATGAGCGAGGAAAGCGCTAGCAGCCAGGGAAGCCCACTCAAGAGCGAGATGGGCAATACTACTATCAGCAGCGCGGTGGTCTCCCAGATAGCGGGCATCGCGGCTCAGGAGGTAGAGAGCGCGCAGATGGGCGGCGGCGCCTCTGCGGCCGTTGGTGGGATCCTGCAGAGCGTGGCCGGTAGCGTCACAGGCGGCACGAGCGGGGGGAACTACTCCAGGGGTGTCAGCGTCGAGGTCGGCGAGGAAGAGGCCGCCGTGGACCTGACCATGACCGTGGAATACGGCCAGTCGATACCACGGATCACAGAGGCCGTTCGTGGAAACGTGATCAACCGCGTGGAGAGCCTCACTGGCCTGCGTGTGACCGAGGTGAACATACTGGTTAGCGACGTCCAGATCTCTGAAGAGCAACCGATGCTAGAACAGTAGGAGCAGACGGAGCAGCTCCTGAGCTAGAGCACAACACCCACAGGATGGAAGACCGGGGCATCACGCTCCGGTCCTTTCTTTTGCGAGCCTCTGCACTTCACTAAACTGTCTGCATGGGATCCGCGAGTTTCCCGGATAAGGTGCATCGGACTGCGGAGCGTCACGGCATGGACCTCCGTCGCCCGCTTGCGCTGGTCTCCGGCGGCCCGGACTCGGTGGCGCTGCTACGAGTAGTAATCGCACTCGGTGGCGAACCCGTGGTGCTGCACGTGGACCACGGTCTGCGCGGCGAGGAATCACGCGAAGACGCGGAGTTCGTCCGCGAACTATGTCGTACGTTGAACGTACGTTGCGAAGTGAGGCGGCTCGGGCTCGAAGATAGTTCCAACCTCCAGGAACGGGCGCGTAATGAGAGGTACAGGCTCGCCGGGGAGGTAGCCGCGGGGATGGGCCTTGAGGTCATCGCGACGGGTCACACCGCCGACGACGTGGCCGAGACCGTGCTCATGAACCTGGCACGGGGCACAGGCTTGCGCGGGCTCGTCGGCATCCCGCCCGTACGGGGTAAGGTCCAGCGTCCCCTGATCGGGCGCACGCGCAGGGAAGTCCTGGATTACCTGAAAGAGCTGAACCAACCCTATCGTACGGACCCCACGAACCTGACGGGCAAGTACGCCCGCAATCGCATCCGTCTCGAAGTCCTGCCCGTCCTTGAGGAGTTGTATCCAGCGGCGGCCAGCAACATCGCGCGCGCCGCCTCCCTCGTCCGCGAGGACCTCGAAGTCCTCGAAGAGCTTGCGACCGGAACGGTGGAGAGGAGGGGAGAGGAGGTGGTCCTGCCGCTCGACAGGCTCATGAACTTGCGGCCCTCGCTCCGACGCCACGCCGTGCGCCTGGCATACTCGACCGTGGTTCCGGATACTGCGCCGCTCCCTTCCAATCTCATCGAATCGGTGCTCGAGCTTCTGGAAGGCGGTGAGGGTACACGGACATTGGACTTGCCGGGTGGGGTGGTCGCCTCGGGCCGCTCCGGGGAGGAGCTCGCGTTTTACAGAGGGCCGCGGTCGATGGTTTCGGGGCGAGAGGAGATCAGGGTCGGAGAGACAATGGAGTTCGGGGGGTGGAGGATCTCGGCGCGGGAGGTCTCTGGTTACGATCCCTTGGATGCGACGCGCCCCGAGGTGGCTTACCTCGATGCCGGAAACGGGCCTTACCAGGTGCGGATGGCGCGGGAGGGGGATATTATCCGGCCGTTGGGCCTCGGTGGCACCAAGAAGGTCTTGAGGGCGCTGATGGACAGGAAGGTACCGAGCGATCTCAGGCGCATGACGCCCGTCGTTGTGGATGCGCGGGGTGAGGTCGCCTGGATAGTGCTAGGTGAGCTCGACGAGCGGTACAAGGTGGATGAGAGGACGGAGGAGGTTCTCAGGTTAGAGGTGGCAAGAATCTCGTGAGTATGTCCAGTATGATGCCCGACGTGAAAGAGGTACTCATAACCTCACAGGAGATCGAGGAGAAGGTGCGTGAGATCGGGGCGCGCATCACCGAGGATTACAGGGGCGAGAATCCGCTCTTGATCGGTGTACTGCGCGGCGCGGTCGTGGTGATGAGCGACCTCATGCGCAACATAGATCTGCAGTGCGAGTTGGATTTCATGGACATAAGCTCATATGGTAGTGGCACCTCATCGAGCGGCGTCGTTCGCATCCTCAAGGACCTCGAAGAGGACATCACAGACCGTCACGTCCTGATCGTCGAGGACATCATAGACACGGGGCTGACGCTCTCGTACTTGAGGCGTTCCCTGCTCGCCCGCGGGCCCGCCTCGCTCGAGATCTGCGCTCTTCTCTCCAAGCCTTCCAGGCGGCGGACGGACCTCGACGTGAAGTATCTCGGCTTCGATGTGCCAGACGAGTTCGTCGTCGGATACGGGCTCGACTACGCGGGAGCCTACCGCAACCTCCCCGATATCTGCATCCTCAAGCCCGAGGTCTTCGCGACCGGCTGAGACAAAGAGCGTCCCATTCGGTGCGCAGGTAGTATAATTCCCATGTCCTAGACGCAATTCGTGGAAGGTAAGAGGCTTTGGGCAGAATCTTGAGAAGCGGCGGGCTGCTGTACTTCGTCATCCTCATAGTCTTGGCCGTCGTCCTGGTAAACATGCTGAGCCGGGGCAACCCGGACGTGGAGGAACTCAATTCCCAGCAGTGGAAGCAGGCGGTCCAGGACAAGACTTTCGTCACCGGCCTCCCCAAGACCAGCGAGAACTATCTGACGATCCTCGACGAGGACCAGACGGTAACGGGTCAGCTGGATACCGGTAAGGGAGAGCCCAAGAAGTTCGAGTACTCCTACACGCAGATGACCGACGTGGCGAGCCAGCTCGATAAGGCGGACGTGGCGTACTCGGTGGACCCGCAGAACACGGGCTTCTGGCTCACTCTGCTAGGCACCCTGGCGCCGATCCTGCTCATCGTATTGTTCTTCATCCTGTTCATGAGCTCCATGCAGGGTGGCGGAAACAGGGTTATGAGCTTCGGCAAGAGCCGTGCTCGTAGGATGACCAAAGACCAGCCCAAGGTCACCTTCTCCGACGTCGCCGGGGCCGACGAGGCCGTCCAGGAGCTTACCGAGATCAAGGAGTTCCTAGAAGCCCCCCAGAAGTTCCAGAAGCTCGGCGCTCGTATACCCAAGGGTGCGCTCCTGGTCGGGCCTCCAGGGACAGGCAAGACGCTCCTAGCGCGCGCTGTCGCCGGGGAGGCCGGTGTGCCCTTCTTCTCCATCTCCGGCTCGGACTTCGTCGAGATGTTTGTCGGCGTCGGCGCCAGCCGCGTGCGTGACCTCTTCGAGCAGGCCAAGCAGAACAGCCCTTGCATCATCTTCATGGACGAGATCGATGCCGTAGGCCGCCAGCGCGGCGCTGGCCTTGGAGGAGGCCACGACGAGCGCGAGCAGACCCTGAACCAGCTTCTCGTCGAGATGGACGGCTTCGATTCTAAGAGCGGGATCATCATGCTCGCCGCCACCAACCGCGCGGACATCCTCGACCCCGCGCTCCTCAGACCAGGCCGTTTCGACAGGCAGATAGTCGTGGACCGTCCGGATCTCCCCGGTAGAGAGAAGATCCTAAGGGTACACACAAGAGGCAAGCCACTGGGTCCCGACGTGGAGATCGGCACCCTAGCCAGGGGGACCCCGGGCTTCACCGGCGCCGACCTTGCAAACCTCGTCAACGAGGCCGCCCTCCTTGCGGCCCGTCACGACAAGAACCAGATCGACATGTCCGAGATGGAAGAGGCCATAGACCGGGTGATCGCCGGCCCCGAGAGGAAGACGCGCCTTATCTCCGATAAGGAGAAGGAGATAACAGCCTACCACGAGGGCGGGCACGCCATCGTTGGCGCGCTCCTTCCCGATGCCGACCCTGTGCACAAGATCACCATTATCCCGCGCGGCCAGGCTTTAGGCGTAACCATGAGTCTGCCAACAGAGGACCGCTTTATGATGAGCCGCGGCCAGTTGATGGCGCAGCTGGCCATGATGCTAGGGGGGCGGGCCGCCGAAAGGGTGGTCTTCGATGAGATCACCACAGGAGCCTCAAACGACCTAGAACGAGTGACGCAGACGGCGAGGCAGATGGTCACCCGCTTCGGGATGAGCGAGAAGCTAGGACCCATGGCATTGGGGCACCAGCAGGGGCAGGTCTTCATGGGACGCGACTTCAACAACCAGCCTGACTACTCAGATGAGATCGCCTTCCAGATAGACAAGGAGATAAGGCGAATAGTCGATGAGTCCTACGACACAGCCGAGGACGTACTAGTTCGTAATCGTGAGTTGCTGGACAAGCTCTCTGCCGAGCTGATCGAGTACGAGACCGTAGACGCCAATCACCTGAAGCGCCTGATCGAGGAGTACGCCGTGGATAGCATCTCACCGAACGGTGCCGTCCCCGACTCTGACGGCCGCTACAGGGGTAGCTACCAGGACTAGATGGGCCGCACGGCCCGGAACACTTACAGGGCCGAGACCGTTACGGCGGGTCCTGGCCCTGTCGTCGTCGGCATCCTGAACATCACCCCTGACTCTTTCTCCGACGGCGGGGACTTCCTCGACCCGGAAGCCGCGGCAGAGCACGCCGCTACCATGCTCGACGAGGGGGCCGAGATCCTGGACGTCGGTGGAGAGTCCACCCGCCCAGGTTCGGACCCGGTCTCCCAGGAAGTGGAGATAGGACGCGTCGTCCCTGTACTAGAGAGAATACTCTCTGTGCGCCCCGAGGCGGTGATCTCAGTCGACACCTACCGGGCCTGTACCGCCACAGCCGCCCTCGAAGCCGGCGCAAGCCTTATCAACGACGTTACCGCGCTCCGCGGCGACCCTCGCATGGCATCCGTGATACAGGAGGCAGCGTGCCCGGTGATCCTGATGCACATGCAAGGCGAGCCGAAGACCATGCAGAAGGAACCCCACTACGAGGACGTAGTGGGCGAGGTCAGGGACTTCCTCGCTGAGAGGGCCGAGTATGCCGTCGCGGCGGGAATCAGGCCCGAGAACGTAATCGTAGACCCCGGCATCGGCTTCGGGAAGAACCTCGAGCACAATCTGGATCTCCTGCGAAACCTTGACGCTATAGTAGATCTAGGCTTCCACGTCGTGATCGGGGCCTCGCGCAAGAGCTTCATCGAGAAGATCACAGGCGTACAAGAGGCGAGAGATCGCGTCTCAGGCACGGTCGCTACAACAGT
Source organism: Rubrobacter sp. (assembly GCA_036519935.1). Taxonomy (GTDB): domain Bacteria; phylum Actinomycetota; class Rubrobacteria; order Rubrobacterales; family Rubrobacteraceae; genus Rubrobacter_D. The sequence continues at coordinate 16,522 of DATDKO010000395.1, forward strand.
GCTCGCCTACGAGCGGGGCGCAACCTTCTTCCGGGTGCACGACGTGCGCGCCAACCGCGAAGCGCTCGCAGTCGCCGAAGCCGTGCTCCACACCTCCCGCCGATGACTCGCGTATTCCTGAGCCTTGGCAGCAACCTGGGCGACCGTCTGGCCTACCTGAAGGCCGTGGTCGCCGCCCTCGGTCGCGGTCCTCGGTTGAGGATCACAGGTACGTCGAAAGTCTACGAGACGATACCTGTCGAGGTCGAGGAGGAGCAGCCGGATTATCTGAATTGCGTGGTCGAAGTGGTGTGCGGTGTTCCCGCGATCGAGTTACTTCGCTACTGCCAGGGGCTCGAGGCCGCGCTCGGTCGCGAGCGCGGCGAAATGGGCGAGAAAGCCCCACGCACGGTGGATATAGACGTGCTTCTGTTCGGAGAAGAGACCATCACGGAACCTGATCTACTGGTGCCGCACGCGGGCGTGACGCGTGCCTTCAACCTCAGGGGGCTCGCGGACCTGGAAGCGGATCTGTATATTCCGGGGCGCGGAACGGTCCTGGAGCTGCTTGCCGTAGCGGAAGAGGGAGGAATCCTGACGTTCGGGGAGGCTGAAGAACTTTGTTGATGGCCGTGGACGTCGGGAATACGCAGACTGTTCTCGGGCTCATTGATGGCGAGGAGCCGCGGGGACAGTGGCGTATCGCGACGGAGTCGCACAGGACGGCCGACGAGCTCGCCGTCTTCTTCGCGGGGCTTCTCGCGCTCGAAGGTCTGAGCCCCGACGAGGTGAGCGCGATGATAGTCTCCAGCGTCGTGCCTGGTCTCACCCGTTCCTATCGTAACCTCGCCTCCGAGGTATTCGGGGTCCCCTACTACGTGGTAACCGCGGAGATGGAGACCGGCCTCGACAACCGCTACGACGACCCAGGGGCCGTCGGGGCCGACAGGATCGTCAACGCCGTGGCAGCAGGGAGGCACTACGGGTTCCCCGCGATCATCGTCGATATCGGCACGGCGACGACCGTCGAGGCCGTTGACGGCGAAGCATGCTACCTCGGGGGTGCCATACTGACCGGCCTCTACGTTTCGCTGGACGCGCTCGTCTCCAAAACGGCCACGCTTCCCAGCGTGGACCTCGAGGAAGAACCACCGAGGGTCATAGCCACCAATACTCCGGACTCCATCCGCAGCGGTTTCATCTACGGCTACGCTGGGGCTGTCGACGCCCTGATCAGGAGGTCACGTGACGAACTGGGCGAGGACGGCGTCAAGGTCATCGCCACAGGTGGTCCGGCCGGGGTCATCGTGCCCTACTGCCGCGAGATACAGGAGTTCGACCCCGACCTCACCCTGAAAGGCCTCCTCGCCCTCTACGAGATGAATGCGTGAGAGCATTTCAGCATGTCAGCCAGCACGCGAATGCTGACTGGCTGACAAGGCGGCGCAGCCGCCGAGCTGAAATGCTGACAAGCGAAGCCCGAAGGGCGTAGCGTGCTGAAACGCTGCCGCAGGCAGCGTTTCCTCGTTGACACCCCTTGCACCCGCCCTTATAATCTCGCGGCTTATGACCGATAAGAACCAGGAGCTCGTTACCCCGGAAGGTCTCGAGAAGCTCCAACAGGAACTCGCATACCTGACCGAGACGCGTCGCAAGGAGGTTGCCGACCGCATCCGCCAGGCTCGTGAGTTCGGTGACATCTCTGAGAACTCCGAGTACGACGAGGCGAAGAACGAACAGGGCTTGCTGGAGCGCCGGATCGGTGAGCTCCAGCGCAGGGTACGCAACGCGAAGGTTGTCGACCCTTCGGAAGTCGAGGAAGACGCGGTCGACCTCGGTACTCGGGTAACCCTCAGGGTCGTCGGCAGGAAGGGACAGGAACGGACGTTCCAGATAGTCGGCGCCAACGAGTCGGACCCGACGAGCGGGAAGCTCAGCCACGCCTCCCCGGTGGGCCGGGCCGTACTCAAGAGGAAGGTGGGGGAGAAAGTCATGGTCTCCACCCCCCGCGGTGCGACGGAGTACGAGATCGTCAACGTCGAGGCGGCCAGTTAGGGCTCCGGGAGCGCACGGCCCGCTTCTCCCCGATTCCAACTACCGAACCCAATTGGAGTACCGCATGAGCGAGACCGGCAGGTCGACCGGCATTCACATACCCGGCTGGGCTGATAGGGTCGCCGATTCTCTGGGCGCGGGGCCGCACGTGGTCGTGAGCGGCATCAGCGTCTCCGGCAACATCCACGCCGGCAACCTGCGCGAGGTCCTGGTCGCCGAGGCGGTCGCGAACGCTCTGCGGCAGCGCGGCGAGGAGGTTCGCTTTATCTTTCACGCGGACACGATCGACCCTCTGCGCAAGATAGCCCCAGGCATTCCCAAGAGCTACGAGGGATACATCGGCCACAGCCTCTCGCATATACCGGACCCCGAGAGCTGCCACGTCTCCTACGCCGAGCACTTTCTCGTGCCGTTCGAAGAGGCGCTCAGAGAGATGGAGATGGACATAGAGGTCCTCCGTTCGCACGATCTGTACGAGCGGGGCGTCTACACCGAGGTAACCAGCGAGGCCATCCAGCACACTGACGAATTGCGCGAGATCCTTCAGGACGTCACGAATCGAAAGATGCCTGAGCACTGGTCGCCTTACCTGCCCCGGGCGGAATCGGGGAAGCTTACTGGGATGCGCGTACTGGAGCACTTGCCGGAGCAGGTCAGCGTCGTCTTCGCGGATGAGGACGGCTGGGAGGACAGCGCCGATTACTCCAGAGGTGAGGGCAAGCTTGGTTGGCGGGTCGAGCTCGCGGCCCGGTGGAAGGCGCTGGGGGTAACCTTCGAGCCTTTCGGCAAGGATCACACCAGTCGCGGCGGCTCGACCGACACCGCTGATCGGATGTCCCGCGAAGTCTTCCACTACCCGGTGCCGGGCCGCTACGAGTACGAGTGGATAGGGCTCAAGGGCCGCGGGGACATGAGCAGCTCTCGGGGTATCGTGCTCCTGCCGAAGGATCTCCTGGAGATAATGCCACCAGGCGCCGTGCGGCGTATCATCCTCGGCCGCGACCCCGCCCGTCGCTTCGATATCGACCTGGAGGGCGGCTTCCCGCGCTTTATGGACGAGTACCGCGCAGAGGCCGGCGAGCCCTACGTCCCCTTCACCCATCTCGTCACCGTCGCCCAGACCGTCGGCGAAGACACGGACGCCGCCGCACAGATGCTGCGGCGTGGCGGGTACGAGGAGGCACTCGGGGAAGGGCTGGCGGATGATCTCCGCTACGCCCGCAACTGGGCCGCGGAGTGGGCTCCCGAGTCGATGCGGCTGGGGTTGCTCGACCCGGCTGAGTCGGAGCAGGTGGCCGCAGCGCTCGACGACGAGCAACGCGAGTACCTGCGTGAGGTCTCGGCGAGGCTCCGGGCCGAGATGGATGGAGAAGCCATCCAGGACGTGCTGTATTCGACCGCCATCGAGCGCGGGCTCAAGCCCAAGAGGGCGTTCGCCGCTGTCTACAGGGTCTTGTTGGGCAAGACCAGCGGGCCCAAGGCCGGCCCTTTTATCGCCGGGTTGACCCTGGATCAGGTCAGCGAGAGGTTCTCCGTGTAAGACGAGACACCACATCGGTGGGAGGGCGACGATAAACTTCCATCAAGCGCTACTGGAGGATGAGCTGGCCCACCGCAACACGAGGTATAGCGCTTAGAGCGTAAAGCTCCAAGCGGGTACCGATATACCGGCCCAACGGTTGTATACTTTAGGTCAGTCGGCACGAGCTATAGAGAGGTACTCATTAGAGAGGCGCACTTTATTTCGAAAGGCAGATTTTTCAGAGATGTGTAATCCGTCCATCTTCGATACTCGTATACAGATACAGACCGTTATGACCCCCGATGCCGTGAAGGACCCTCGAAGCAGAGGAGATTCCCGCTAATGTTCGAACGTTTCACGGAGCGGGCCCGCAAGGTCGTGGTGCTCGCACAGGATGAGGCCCGTCATTTCAACCACAACTACAT
>DATDKO010000396.1:0-6094 GCA_036519935.1 Rubrobacter sp.
CAGAGATCGCTCCCCCTCGGGTGAGAGGTGCTCTAGTCTCCCTGTAGCAGTTCATGATCACGGTGGGCATTATGGTCTCCTATCTGGTGAGCTACGCCTTCTCGGGTTCGGGCGCGTGGAGGTGGATGTTGGGTGTCGGCATGATCCCCGCCGCAATTCTTCTCGTGGGCATGCTTCCGCTGCCCGAGAGTCCTAGGTGGCTCCTTGCTAAGGACCGGAGGCAAGACGCCTTGGGTGCACTGCGCCGGATCCGCCATGAGGAGCATAACCCGGAGGCCGAGCTCGCCGAGATTGAAGCGGTGCACAAGATGCAGGCAGGGGTGAGCTACCAAGATCTCTTCAGGCCCTCCGTGAGGCCAGCCCTCGTCGTCGGCGTAGGCATCGCCTTCATCAACCAGATGGTTGGGGTTAACGCCGTCATCTACTACGCCCCTACCATCCTCAAAGACGCGGGATTCTCATCTTCTGCGGCCATCTTGGCAACCACGGGTATCGGGATCTTGAACATGCTGGTAACGCTTTGTGCCTTGCTCCTGATCGACCGGGTGGGCAGGAGGCCCCTGCTCCTGGTCGGCATCAGCGGAGTCCTGCTGGCCCTGATCGTACTGGGGGCGGCCTACCTGTTGCCCGGGGGACCCTCGGGTGCCGGCTTCCTTCTGGTCGCGGGGCTGCTGGTCTACATCGCCTCCTTCGCCGCTAGTCTCGGGATAGCCATCTGGCTGCTCAACTCCGAGGTGTACCCCCTCGAGGTGAGGGGAAAGGGGGCAGCGGCCGGGGCTTTCACCCACTGGGTGCTCGACTTCGTCATCGCCTCGACGGTGCTGACGCTGATCGCCACCATCACGCCCACCGGCATGTTCTGGTTCTACGGGCTCTTTGCCATCTTGGGGATCGTCTTCGTGTTAAGGTGGGTGCCCGAGACTAAGGGTAAAACCCTCGAGGAGGTCTCTGACGAGCTTGCCAATAGAGCCGCCTGAGCGAGCTACTTTGGGGGCTTAGCGGATAATAGGCGCCAAGCTAGGGCGGAGGGGACGCCAAGGGCGATGGAGTAGCCAGCTTCGGCTCACCTGGGCATCGGAGAGATTTCGATTTGCAGCCGGAAGCGCCGCGACTCGCCGGGGGCGAGATGGATCACGCGCCCCTCCGCCTCCTCCCTCTGGTACCCACCAACCCGGCAGGTCGCCGGCTCGAGACCGACCACATAGGTCCCTTCGCCGGTCATGGTCCACTGCACAAACTGGGGCAACTGCTCTGGACGGAAGCGCACTGAGAGGGCTATCCCTCCCTCGAGCGACGGATTTTCGAGGCGTGCTTCGGCCCACCCTTGCGCGTCCGCTCGCGGACGGTGGTAGAAGACGCGCTCGCGAAACCCCGGCGTCGGAGACGCGAAGCTATCCCAGTGCTTGAGCCCCTTCTGGGCCTCGGCGTCCCGCGGCTCCGGCAGCTCCCCAGGGGCTCCGGGCCCCACGAGGCGGGCGGTCTCGTCCAGGACGGGCCAGCCGAGGTTGATGTGGTACAGGAGCATCAGGGGCTCCGGGCGGTAGCCCTCGTTGCGAACGGTGTCCTCGATCTGGACGCGCGGCTCGCCGATGCGGGCGGAGATCGTGCGCGTAAGGACCAGGTCTGCTCCGAACACCTTGCTTTCGCGCACTTCTGCGCGCGCTTGGAGGAGGCAGTCCTCCCCTTCCCACCGGACCTCGCGCGCGAGGAGCGCGGCTGGTGTGTTGGAGATCCTGCCGTGCAATCCGAGCTCCTCCCCATTCCGAACAGACGGCTCACCGACGTTCTGGAGCCCGCAGGTAACGAGCAAACCTCCTCCGAACGACCGGAGCCAACCCTCCCCTTGAAGCTCCCGGAAATGGGGTGCCACCACGCCGGTCGGTGAGGCCCAAGCCAGCGGCGCTCCCCGGTACTCGGCCGCGCCGAGATCCATCCCTCGGTCGCAAAGCACGTCGAGAGAGAGGCTGCCGCCCGTCCTGAGCCTGAGCGCACTCACCCCGCGTGCAGGGCCATCGTCGAAGACGAACGGTTGGATGCCGGCCACCTGCTCCAACCTCCCGACCCGCTGGTACAGCTGCTGACGAGCCAAGGCCTTGTCGTAGAGATCCATGCTGCCCACCTCCCTACCTCGAACGACGCCCCCGGAGTAGAATACCCTCATCGAGGCCGGGACGTGAAAAGGGTGATTCCGGGTAGCGGGACGGAGGAGCGATGCAGACCTATCCGATCAAGCTGAGCTACCACGTTCGCTCCTACTACTTCGGAGAGCGCCTGATCCCCGACCTGCTCGGCAAGAGGGACGCGCCCGAGGGCATCGTAGCCGAGACTTGGGAGATCAGCGACTACCGGGAGACCACGGGACATATCGCCAACGGCGAGTACGCCGGACGCACGCTCCACGACCTCGTGCAAGAGTTCCCGGACGAGCTCGTGGGACGGGGCTGGCGGGGACCGCACTTCCCGATCCTGCTCAAGTTCCTCGACGCCTCGCACATGCTCCCCGTCCACCTCCACCCCGACGACGAGACCGCCCGGAGGAGGCACGGCGAGCCCCACGGTAAGACCGAGGCGTGGCACATCCTGTGGGCCGAGCCAGGCGCGACGATCCTGGCCGGCATAAAGGACGACCCCACGCGAGAGGAGCTCTTTGCTACCTTCAAAGTGGGGGACTACGACTCGGTGATGCCGCGCTACGAGGTCCGGGCGGGCGACACCGTCTACGTGCCGGGCGGGATTCTCCACACCTTCGGCCCGGGGATCCTGATCGCCGAGGTCCAGCAGACCTCGGACCTCGGCCAGTTCGTGATGCCCACCGACCTCTACTGTAACCGCCTGAGCGAAGAGGAGTGGAACGCCAATATAGAAGCCACCCTCGACGAGCTGAAGACCGACTACCTGCCCCGCCCGAACCCTGGCCTCATCGTGCAAGATGACCCCAACCGCCGCGTTCTTTGCTGCGCCGGGCCACACTTCGCTCTCGAGAGGTGGACTCTTGCGGAGCCTCACGCGGAGACCTCTCATCCGGAGCGCTTCGTCACTCTCTCCAACGTCGGGGAGTCGCCAGTGGAAATCGAGTACGAAGGTGGAACCGAGTCCCTCGGACGGGCCGAGAGCTGCATCCTGCCGGCGGCCATAGGGGAAGCAAGAACCGTCCCCGGCGAGGCGAAGGAGGCGAGCCTCGTGGCCTGCTACGTTCCGGGCCTGCGCCGGGACGTGATAGCTCCGCTCTGGGAGGTCGGCTACTCCAGCGAGGAGATACGGGCTTTGGGAGAGGTTGCCGGTTAGCCGGCATGGGCGGGGAGGTGAAGTCGTGGGGAAGATAGTGACCCTGGGCGAGGTCGTGGCGGATGTCTACCGGGAGGAGGCACCCTCCGAGGTGGAGATGCCGTTCACCGCTCGTCCCGGCGGGGCGCCGGCGAACGTGGCGGTCGCCGCCGCGAAGCTCGGGGCGGAGGCGGCGTTCGTGGGGAGGTTGGGCGACGACCTTTTCGGGGAATTTATACTGCGAGCCCTGGAGGCCGTGGGAGTAGAAACCTCGGCGGTCTTGCGCCAACCGCCGCCCACGCGCACGACGCTGGCGTTCGTGGAGGTGTCGCAGGACGGCGACAGGGAGTTCACCTTCTACCGCTCGGTCCCGGCGGCCGATGAGCTTCTCTCTCCCGAGGACATTAAGCGCGAGACCCTCTCGGGGGCTTCCTTTGTGAACTTCGGGAGCATCCCGCTCATTAAGGACCCGGTGCGCTCGGCGACGCGTGCCTTCGCGGAGCTAGCCAGGGAGATGGGCATCCCCGTGGCCTTCGACGTAAACTTCCGCAGGCACCTCTGGGATAGTGTGGAGACTGCCCGAAAGACCATCGAGCCGATGCTGGGCCTTTCCACTGTCGTCAAGCTAAGCGATGATGAGCTCTCGCCGGTGCTCGGGACGGAAGTGGCCGAAGAGGGAGTGAAGATCCTGCTAGATCGTGGCGTGTCCCTAGTACTCATCAGCATGGGCGGTGAAGGGGCTTACTACGCTACCCAAGAGTTCGACGGCCAGCTGCCTAGGTTCGACATCGACAAGGTCGTGGACGCCACCGGCGCGGGAGACGCGTTTCTCGCCGCCACCTTGGCTCACCTCTCCGAGAGCCCAGGGTGGCTCTCCAATGAGGCGGTGGTCCGCGAGGCGGTTAGGCGAGGGACGGCGGCCGGGGCCCTGGCCTGCACGGGCTACGGCGCCATGCGAGCGCTGCCAACAGGGGAAGAGTTGGAGCGATTCATGGCCGTCCGAAACTAGCGTGGCACCAGCGTGGAACTAGGATCTTGAAGATAGCGGTACTGACCAGCGGGGGCGATGCCCCGGGGATGAACGCCGCCGTGCGGGCGGTGGCACGTACGGCCTTCTTTCTTGGTTGGGAGGTCACCCGAGTAGAGGCTGGGTACAAGGGGCTCCTTGAGGGACAAATCCTCCCCATGGACCGGCGCAGGCTCGGGGGCATCGTCCAGAGGGGTGGCACCTTGCTGGGCACCCAGCGCTCCGAGGAATTCCAGACTCCAGGAGGGCAGGAACGTGCAATCCGCAGGCTAGAGGAGGCGCAAGTCGATGCGCTGGTCGTCATCGGCGGGGAGGGTAGCCTCACCGGGGCTCTGAAGCTGAGCGAACTCGGTGTGAAGGTGGTGGGGATCCCGGCCACCATAGACAATGACGTTTGGGGCACCGAGATAGCCATAGGTGTCGACACGGCGCTCAATACAACGCTCGAGACCATAGACCGCATAAGGGATACCGCTAGTTCCCACAACCGGGCGCACATCGTAGAAGTGATGGGTAGACACTGCGGCTACCTAGCCCTCATGAGCGCCATTGCGGGTGGAGCAGAGGCGGTACTGCTACCCGAGTTCGAACCTAATCCAGACGATCTCCTCGAGTTCATTAGAAAGGCCTACGAGCAGGGCAAATCACACTTCGTGGTAGTTGCAGCAGAAGGATCCACGCTCTCCGCCGCCGAGTTCCACGAGTACGTCAACTCCACCCAAACCTATGAATCGCGTCTGACAGTCATTGGTCATGCCCAAAGGGGCGGCATCCCCACGGCCTTTGATCGCATACTGGGCTCCAGAATGGGGACGGCGGCGGTAGAAGCCTTATCCGACGATGAGCATGGGACGATGGTGACCCTGCGGGGTGAGTTGATGGGGGGGGCTCCCGCTCAGAGAAGTGCTTGGCAGGCGGCGTACACTAGACGCACAGATGTACAGGATGGCGGGCGTCCTCTCGGCGCTGCCCGAGTGAGATCTAAGTCAAGACCGAGGCTTCCCACACATCGCAATACCACTTCCGGTCGCGCTGCCCGCTAAGGTGCCTCCTACCCCACGCTTCGCGTTGTTCTCCCCGCAGTGGGATCAAAGTGGTGTCAAAGGCCCCCAAGACAAAGACCGTGCCATACCCTACTTACGCGTAAATCTGGCTCACTTATACGGAATTTAGTAGGGTGACCGACGGGGCTCGAACCCGCGATCGCCGGAGCCACAATTCCTCTTCTGTAGTTCGCTAAGGTTCGTCTAGTACTACTTCGTTAGATCGATGTTGGGCTCTAGAGGGTCGCTGGATCAGTAGATAATTCGGCCGAATATTTCGACTGTTCGGCCCAAAAGCGACAAAATCGGGGCCCACTGACCGGCTTTTGCTGCCATCATCCACTAGAAGGAAGACTTTTCTATCAGCTCTGCAGTAAGTAACGAAGTAGTACTAGGTGCATAATACCCTTGAATAAGGCCACATTCTCCATGGTCAGCAGACTTTCATTGTTCGCCAAATGCCGTGTAGTGTCGACCCCTGTCAAGATTACTGTCAGTGTACTGTCAGTGATCGTAGCATCAGCCTATGGAGAGAAAAGGGGAGCCGACGAGCGGACTCGAACCGCTTTCCTCATCTCATTACGAGTGATCACTCAGGCGTTGCAGGGGGTTACACGAGGTTGCAAAACCCGTATTTCTAGAGGGTTTCCTTTCTCCGGGTTGCTGCGTGTTGCACCGTATTGCGTTCCCGGTGGTATCAGAGTGGTATCAGGAGCGGGCCCTAGAGTCTGGTGCTTTCTACGAGGACGCTGCACTATAG
>DATDKO010000397.1:0-4217 GCA_036519935.1 Rubrobacter sp.
CCGTCGTCTCAGCCCCCCACGGCCAAACCCTGGGCGGCGGACTCGAAGTGTGCCTCCACTCGGACCGCACCGTAGCCGCCGGCGAGACATACATGGGCCTCGTGGAGGTCGGGGTCGGCTTGATCCCGGCCGGAGGAGGCACCAAGGAGATGGCCCGCCGCCTGGTCTCCCCGCCGCTCCACGCCGCCCCAGATACCCCGCCGCTACCCTTCCTCCAGAAAGCCTTCGAACAGATAGCCTTGGCCAAGACCGCGACCAGCGCCCTCGAAGCCAGGGAGATGGGCTTCCTCACCGAAAACGACCGCATAGTAATGAACGCAGACCACATCATCTCCGCAGCCAAACGCGAGGCCCTGGACCTGGCCGACGGCTACACGCCGCCCGAGCACGCCAACAAGGTCTACGCCGCCGGTCGCAATACCAGGGCCGCACTGGAGATGGGCATAAAGACCATGCAATGGGGCCACTACGCCAGCGAATACGACGGTGTCATCGCAGGCCACGTAGCCCGAGTACTCACCGGCGGCAGCCTCTCCCTCCCACAATGGGTCCCTGAAGAACACCTCCTAAAGCTGGAGAAACAGGCATTCCTGGATCTGCTGAAACAAGAGAAAACCCACGAACGCATCGAAGCACTGCTGGAAACAGGAAAGCCGAAGAGGAATTAGCATGTCAGCAAGGACTTGCGCCCGCGAAAGCTGACTAGCTGAAATGCTGACAAGCGCCCGACAGTGCGCGTGCTGACAAGCCGCCTGGCGAAGCCAGGCGACGTGCTGACTAGCTGAAATGCTGAGCGACTGAAAGGAGCGACCATGCGAGAAGCCGTAATTGTTTCGGGAGCCAGGACCGCCGTGGGGCGTGCGCCGAGGGGGACTTTGCGGGCCAGCCGTCCCGACGACATGGCCGCCGCCGCTATCGGTGAGGCCGTGAGGCGTGCGGAGGGGCTTCAGAGAGAAGACGTGGATGACGTCATCATCGGGTGTGCGATGCCTGAGGGGACGCAGGGGTACAACGTCGCCAGGCTGTCTTCACTGCTCGCCGGAATGCCAGACACGGTGCCAGCGCAGACGGTCAACCGGTTCTGTTCTTCGGGGCTCCAGACCATCGCGATGGCCTCAGAGCGCATCATGGTCGGCAGCGCGAAGACCATCGTGGCGGGCGGTACCGAGCACATGTCTTCGACCATCGAGATGCCCAACTTTTCACCCAACCCGCGGCTTGTGGAGATAAACCCCGCGGCCTATATGGGCATGGGCCTGACTGCAGAGCAGGTCGCCCGCGAGTTCGACGTGAGCCGCGAAGACCAGGACGAGTTTGCCCTGCGCAGCCACACTTTGGCGAAGGACGCCGTCGAGGGCGGTGTTTTCGACGAGGAGATCGTGCCGATCGACGTCGAGTTCGACTGGGTGGACGAAGCCGGTGAAATACAGCACATGGAGACGAGCTTCGAACGTGACGAAGGCCCGCGCGACACCTCGGCCGAGAAGCTCGCCAATCTCAAGCCCGCTTTCCAGCAGGACGGCACCGTCACGGCGGGCAACTCTTCGCAGAGGAGCGACGGCGCGGCCGCGGTCGTGGTGATGGACAGGGAAGAGGCCGAGAGGCGCGGGCTCACGCCGCTCGTCCGTTTCGACGGTTTCGCCGTGGGGGGCGTCAGGCCCGAGGTCATGGGCATAGGCCCGACCGTGGCGATCCCCAAGGTGTTGGAGCAGACCGGGCTCACGATGGGCGACATCGACCTGATCGAGTTTAACGAGGCCTTCGCGGCCCAGGCGCTCGCCGTGATCCGGGAGGTCGGAATGGACCTCGAGAAGACCAACGTGCACGGTGGCGCCATAGCCCTCGGCCACCCGATGGGCGCGACGGGTACGAAGCTCACGGTCCAGCTCATCAACGAGATGAAGCGGCGCGGCTCGAAGTACGGCCTCGTCACCATGTGCATCGGCGGCGGTATGGGCGCCGCAGGTATCTTCGAGAACCTGCAGAATTGAGCTGGACGTCCTGTTACAAAAGCAGCAAAGTTAGAAGACCAAGATAGAGCAGCGCCGCGACGGCTATGATGAGACAGAACCCCAGGTTGCGCCTGGGTCCGATCTCCAGCGGGTGCAGCCCGGTCAGCCGCGAGAGCATGGTGACGGCGCTGGAAAACGGGGTGAGCAAGAGCGTGGACTGGGCGCCGAGCAGGAGGGCCGCCGCCCACAGCGCCGGAGCCGGTCCGCTGTCCAGCGGGAAGGCTGTGTTGAGCAACAGCACCATCGGTATGACGTGGATGCCGGCGACGAAACCCACGCCCATGATGAGCGCGAGCGCAGGGGCGACCAGGACTGTCGGAAGGGCAGAGAGCAAAGCGCCTAGCGGCGCGAGGGCGCCAAGGGCTTTCAGAGAGAGTACGAGGATGCCGGCAGCTCCGAAAAGGGCGAACTCGGAGTGCGAGGCCGTGAGCGAGCCGCGCGCCTCTTGCCCGAGCCGTGCCAGGGGCGACGCCCTGCGGGTGAGCACCGCCGCGAGCGCGGCGATCGAGAGTACGATAGCCGCGACCGTCACAGCGATGGCCGCCGTAAGCGGCAGCGCGGGAATGATCAGGTTTACCAGGGCGACAGCGGTGACCAGCACGACGGGGTAGAGGAGAACAGCGGCAGCCCCCCGGTCCAGGGGCGCCTGAGGGATCTCTTCTACCTCACCCCCCGCACTCTGGGCGAAGAGTAATGTCCCGCCGAGGCCGATGAGCACGAAGGGCAGCGTAACTGCGAGTAGCTTCGGGTAGGAGACTCCGGTCAGAACGATGGTCGTCGCGGTCAGGACGTTCAGGTTCGTCCAGAGGGGTGCGAACGAGAAGGTCCTCCCGGCCCATTTCAGGGCTTCCAGGCGCTCTTTGGGGGCGGAGCGGCCCGAGATCACATCTATTAGCACGAACGCTCCCACATCCAGAACAGCCCCGAGGACGTGACCGAGGACCCCAGCCGTCGCCTTTATGCTCACGCCCCGGCGGGTAAGCGCCGCCATCAGGGCCCGGATCTGGACCTCATAACGTGCTGCCTGGATCGGATAGCCCGCCATGCTTAGGACGAGCAACACCGCCACGATCCCGAAGTACGTAGGCATCCCCCTGACGAAATCCGCGAAGTGGAATCGTCCGGTGAAGATCACCGCGCCTAAAGCCACGAGGGCGGCCAGGGCGAACGCCCTGTGGAACGCGCTCGACCACGGCACCGATATCACGAACAACACCACTCCTACCCCCAGGAAGAGATCTGTACCCCATGAACCTGGCGCGAAAGTCTGCCACGCGTACCCGGCCAGGAAGACGATGCCGAGCATGGGACGCAACGCATCCAGATGCGACCTCACGCTCCCCGCCCGTGTTGTTTTTCGGTGTTCTCTCTTACCTCTAATCCGCTTCCCAGTCGCCAAAATAAAGCCAGTACCCACGATTCTAGACCATGGGCGAAGACTGTAGGGAGCGCTGCGATAACCTCTTGATCGCCAGAAGGATCGAGTATGCGTTCCCTGGCCAGAGGGTGGTTACCGGACCGCGCAATATAATCTCCGTCGAAGTAGCAGTAGAGGGGACGTGGACATGCAAGGATCTGCCAGGATGGGCTGCTCGTTTGGCAGGACTGTGCTGCTGGCCGTCCTGCTCGTTCTCATGTGCGAGGCGTGCGACCGGTCCGCGGAAGTGAGAGGAAAGAGCGACAACGACATAGAGCCGATCACCACAGGTCAAGGAGAGAATGAAGAGGACACCGCGGATCAAGGTGGGGCTTCCGTGGAGAGGGTCGAGGTAGGTACCCTCGCCACGGACCTGGAGGTGCCATGGTCATTCGCATTTCTACCCGGCGGCGACGCCCTCGTTACCGAACGCGACTCCGGGAGGCTTATGCGGGTGAGTCCCTCAGGTGACGTTCGGGAGATCCAGACGCTGCCGGAGGGTGGCTCGGGCGAGGGCGGGCTTCTCGGCGTCGCCGTCTCCCCTGACTACGAGGATGATCGCTACATCTATGCCTACTACACGACCGGTGTAGACAACAGGGTCGTAAGGTTCCGCATGGGTGAGAGACCTGAGCTCATACTGACGGGTCTCCCCTCCAACACGTATCACAACGGGGGTAGGATCAAGTTCGGCCCCGACGGCATGCTCTACGTGAGCACGGGCGACGCAGGAGATTCCGGGAACTCCCAGGACCGGAGTTCCCTGGGAGGTAAGATCCTGAGGATAG
>DATDKO010000398.1:0-4186 GCA_036519935.1 Rubrobacter sp.
CAATGCCGACAACCTTTATGACCGCCAGATAATTTGTCGCCGCGTCCAACATGCCTCTCTGACCCTCCATCACACGTTCGTCGGGGCCCACCGGTCTACTTTCCCCGGAACCAGCCCTTGACCGCCTCCACTATGCTACCAAAACTATGCGCCCCTGCACCTTTACCCTTTGGTCTAGGGTCATCGTTTCTGGCCGAGAAGTATAACAGACCCACCGCCGTAGCATACTGAGGTTTCTGTACAGGTTCAACCTCGCCTCTAACCCGGCGAGGGCTTACGGTCTTTGCGCGCATACCGAGGACTTCTTCTGCGAGCCCTGTCATCCCGTCGAGCAATGAGCTGCCTCCGGTAAGGGCGACGCCGCCTGGAGCCAGTTCCCTCAACATGGTCTGATCGAGCGAGTCGCGCACGTAGTCGAGCACTTCGCGGGCGCGGTACTCGAGGATCTGGCTTATAAAGCTGGCGTTGTAGTGGCGGTCGTCGAGCTTGACGGCGGCCACGGGGTCGACGGTGCTGGAGAGGACAGTGCCGTAGCGAAGCTTGAGTTCCTCGGCATTATGTTGCGGAATCTTGAGGCCGTATGCGACGTCGGATGTGAAGCTCTCACCACCGATGGGGATGACATCTGTATGAGTGAGAGCCCCCCTATAGAAGGTCGCGATATCGGTCGTGCCGCCGCCCATATCGAGGAGGACGACGCCGGATTCGCGGTCAGCGTCGAGCAGGCAGGCTTCGGCCGATGCCAGTGGCTCGAGCACGATCCTCGAAACCTTGACGCCGCAGTCCTCGACGGCGCGCAGGAGGTTCTGGATGCTGGAGACCGCACCGCTCACAACGTGCGCGCGCATGGTCACCTTGCGGGCGGCGAGGCCCGCGGGGTTCTTGACGCCCTCAGACCCGTCGAGGACGTAGCCCCGAGGGACGACGTGTATCACCCGCTCGTCCTCGTGCAGGTCGAGCTGGCGGGCCTCCTGTTCGAGCCTGCGGACGAACCTGTCTGTGACCGTCAGGTTCCTGCTGCGGTTCAGGAGCGTGACCTCTGTGTTGAAAGAAGAGATGTGGCTACCCGCGATGCCGACGGTCACCCTGCCGTCGCGAACGCCGCAGGCTTCCATGGCTTCAGCGACCGAATCGGCGGCGGCTTTGCGGTCTACCACGACCCCCCGCTTGAGGCCGTAGCTCGGCGCCTCCCCCATAGATAGGACCTCGACCCAGCCCCTTCGCGGGTCCACCCGGCCGGCGATCGCCACTACCTTGGTGGTGCCGACGTCTATCCCGTAGACTAGCGTCTGCGTCACGGCTAGCCCTTTGGCTCGCTGCGCATTTCGTACGGGGCGCCGACGACGACCCTCTCCGGGGAACGCAGGTCGAGGGTCCTGGCGTCAGGATGCTCTGGCATGATGTGTTTCAAGGCCATGACCCGACGTTCACCAACATTCCCAGAGAAGATGACCTTGCGGCCTTCCACCGTGGCCTCGATGCCTGCGGCACCAGCCCCGTCGACGGACTCCAGTGTCAACCCGCTCCTGTGCAACGTCCTCGCGAACACCAAGATCTCCCCTACCTGGTCGCGATCCAACTCCACCCTCTCGAGAGCCGCTCCCCCTGGCCCCGGAAGCTCCTCGCCGTCAGCCGAGAGTACGAACCTGCGCCCGTCTACCTCGGCATCCAGCACAGGCCTACGCTCCTCAACCTGAACCGTAACTATACCGGAGTTCCAGTCCTCGTTCACCTCTGTACCCTGAACCCAAGGATGAGACTCCAGGTTGTGTTCCAACATCTCTTCGTTGAGGGTGAGCAGGCTGGCGTGATCTGGGATAGCGTCGGTGACTTCGGATTCGGGGTACATACGGGCGCCTTCCACCCTGACGCCGGTAACGGGGAAAGCAAGGTAGGTAATGAGGACGAGGATGAGAGTAGTAGCGGCGGCTGTGGCCGCCGAGATCAGGATGGCGCGCAGAGATCCTGTCAGGGTTTGGATCCTTGGTCCTCCAGTATGCCTAGCAGGTCTTCGCCGGTCTTCGAGATGTCACCTGCGCCGAGGGTGAGCACGAGGTCTCCCCTTCTGGAGACGTTTTGCAGCACCGCTGGTATGGCGTCTTGCTGGGGTATGTAGTAGACCTCGGGATGGCCCCGCGTCTCGCAAATAGCGTCGACTATCAGCTTGCCGTTGACGCCTGGTTGGGGCATCTCGCCGGCGCCGTAGACCTCGGTGACGAGCACGGCGTCGGCCGAGGAGAACGAGGCGCCGAATTCCCTGTAGAGCGCACGGGTACGCGAGTAACGGTGCGGCTGGAAGACGGCGATCACCCTTCCATCCCCTGGCATAGTGGAACGGGCGGCTGCAAGCGTGGCCGAGAGCTCGGTCGGATGGTGAGCGTAGTCGTCGACGACACGTACCTCCGCCTGCTCTCCTTTCACCTGGAAGCGGCGGCGTACGCCCCCGAAGTCCCGTAGGGTGCTTGCCGCGTCGTAAGCCTGGTGGCCGAGCCAGCGGGCAACCCCGGCCGCTGCAAGCGAGTTGAGCACGTTGTGGCGCCCGTAGACGCCCAGTTCGACCTCGCCGCGACTCTCACCATCCTCGAACAGCTCGTAGCTCCTCGGGCTCACGATAACGGCCCTGAGGTCTCCGGAGCCGATGCCGTAAGTAGTTACGGGGCATGCAGCCTCGGCGGCCACCAGGGAGTAGGAAGGGTCATCCGCGCAGACGACCAGGTGGCCGTCCTCGGGCAGAGAGCGGACGAATTGCGCGAAGGTCTCCACGACATCGTCGAGAGACGAGTAGAAGTCAGGGTGGTCGAACTCGATGTTCGTGACTACGGCGGCCTGCGGCCTGAGGTAGAGGAAGGAACGATCGCTCTCGTCCGCCTCGGCCACGACGAGGTCGGGCCTTCCGAAGGCGACGTTGCTGCCGATATCGTTAAGTTCGCCGCCCACCAGGGCCGTCGGATTCTCGCCCAGAGCCTCGAGGACGTGCGCCGTCATGCTCGTCGTTGTCGTCTTACCGTGGGTTCCTGCCACGGCGACGCTGCGGCTGCCTTCGAGGATCCAGGCGAGGGCTGCAGCGCGCGGGATAACGGGGATGGATCTACGCCTGGCCTGCAGAAGCTCCGGGTTCGTCTTTGGTATGGCTGTCGAGATCACCACTTGGTCTGCGTCCCCTACCTGATCCGGGGCGTGCCCTATGTAGACCGTGATGCCTGCCTCGCGCAGCCTGCGGGTGTAAGGAGACTCCTTGAGATCCGAGCCCGTGACGCTGTGGCCTCTTCTGGCCAGGACCTCGGCTATGCCGCTCATTCCCGCCCCGCCGATGCCGATCATGTGTATGTTCATGGGCCTCACTCCTTCTCTCCGGCACTAAGCAATCGCCGGGCTACTTCACCTGCCGCGCCAGGCGTAGCGAGCACGCCCATGCGCCTGGCAAGCTCCTCCCGCCGCGCATCGTCGCCCAACAAGTCTTCGACGCGGTCGCGAAGGTCACGTGCACCGACCTCGGCGTCGAGCATCAGCTCCGCGGCCCCTCTTTCGGTAAAGTACCTGGCGTTCTCGAGCTGGTGGTCGCCCGTCGCGTAGGGGAAGGGGACGAGGATCGCCGCCTTTCCGGCTGCCGCAATGTCGAACAGGGAGCCCGCGCCGGCCCTGCTAACGACCACGTCGGCGGCGGCCAGGTACCGCCAGATATCGCCTGCGTACTCGAGGATCGTGTGCCTGGGGTTGTCCGTCGAGAGCCGCGAGAAATCCCTGCGACCGGAAATCTGGACGACCGTATACGGCGTCATACCTCTGAACGCCTCCGCCGCCGCGAGGTTGATCCTGAGCGCGCCGCCGCTCCCGCCGAAGATGAGAACGACCGGCGGCTGCAGACCGAGATCCCGGAGAGCTTCCTCCCGCGATGCTTCGAAGATCTCGGTCCTGGTAGGCATACCGACCCACACGGCGTTCCCAAGCCGCCGCGTGGCATCAGGAAACGTGGCCAGCGTCTGTGTCGTGAAGCGGCTGGCCAGGCGGTTGACCCGCCCGGGGACAGAGTTTTGCTCGTGCAGGAACGTGGGCACGCCGAGCGTCCTGGCCGCAATCACCGCGGGCGCGCTCGCGTAGCCTCCGACGCCGAGAACAGACCGCGGCCTCAGTCGTTGTATTATGCGTATACAATGGGTGATGGCGCCCAGGGAGTGGAGGCCTGCGC
>DATDKO010000399.1:0-20579 GCA_036519935.1 Rubrobacter sp.
GACAACCCGGACCTCCTCGTCGCCGCAGTGATCGGCGACGGCGAGGCGGAGACCGGACCTCTGGAGGGCTCCTGGAAATCCATCAGCTTCCTCAACCCTGCGCGCGACGGAGCGGTCTTGCCGATTCTGCACCTCAACGGCTACAAGATCGCCAACCCCACCGTCTTAGGACGCGCACCAGACCACGAGGTCCGCAGGTTGCTTGAAGGCCACGGCTACGAGGTCCACTTCGTCGAGGGGGACGACCCCGCCCGCGTGCACCAGGCCTTCGCCGCTACACTCAATCGATGCTACGAGAAGATCCGAGGCATCCAGCGCGAGGCGCGCACAGGGACCCCTGGCGTCTCGGGACGCCCGCGCTGGCCGGCTATAGTGCTGCGCACGCCCAAGGGCTGGACCGGACCCGACGAGGTGGGCGGCCTGCCGGTCGAGGGCACCTTCCGCGCCCACCAGGTGCCGCTGTCGAACGTCCGGTCCGACCCGGAGCAGCTCGCGATGCGGGAGGAGTGGATGCGCTCCTACCACCCCGAAGAGCTCTTCGACCAGGAGGGACGCCTGATCCCCGAGCTTGCCGCCCACGCCCCGCGAGGTGACCGTCGCATGGGCGCGAACCCGCACGTCAACGGCGGCAGGGTTCTCAAAGACCTCGACCTGCCCGACTTCCGTGACTACGCCGTCGAGATGCCGGCGCCGGCGAAGGAGCACCGCGAGTCCACCCGGCGCCTGGGCGAGCTTCTGCGTGACACTTACGCACGCAACGCCGATTCGGCGAACTTCCGGCTCTTCTGCCCGGACGAGATCAACTCGAACCGCCTCGGCGCCGTCTTCGAGGTCGAGAACCGCTGCTTCGTCGGTCGGACGCTCCCGATAGACGACCACGTCGCGTCGGACGGCAGGGTGATGGAGGTCTTGAGCGAGCACCTCTGCGAGGGCTGGCTCGAAGGCTACGTGCTTACCGGGCGCCACGGCCTGTTTGCGAGCTACGAAGCGTTCGCCATGATCCCCGCCTCTATGATAGTGCAGCACACCAAGTGGCTCAAGGAGGCGATCAACCTCTCCTGACGGGAGCCGATCTCCTCGCTCAACATCCTCCTAACCTCCACCGCCTGGCGCAACGACCACAACGGCTTCTCGCACCAGGGGCCTGGCTTGATCGACGTAATGCTCTCCAAGAGGGGCACCGTCGCGCGCATCTACCTGCCCCCCGACGCCAACACCCTTATCGCCTGCGCCGACCACTGTCTCAGAAGCCGTAACTACGTCAACCTCATCGCCATAGACAAGCAACCTCAGCTCCAGTGGCTAGACATGGACGCGGCCATCGAGCACCTCGCGCTCGGTGCCTCTATTTGGGAGTGGGCATCCAACGTGCCCGAAGGTGAGGAACCCGACATCGTCTTGGGCTGCGCTGGCGACATCCCTACCCTTGAGACCGTCGCGGCGGCACACTGGCTTCGCGAGAATGCACCCGAACTCAAGGTGCGAGTAGTCAACGTCGTGGACCTCATGACGCTCTTTCCACGCGAGTTCCACCCGCACGGCATGAGCGAAACGCGCTTCGTCGAACTCTTCACCGCCGACAAGCAAGTCGTTTTCGCCTTCCACGGCTACCGTCGGGCGATCCACGAGATCGTGCACGGCCACGTCGACGTCGACCGCTTCCACGTGCGGGGCTTCTCCGAGCAGGGCACTACGACGACCCCCTTCGACATGGTGGTCCTGAATGGCATGAGCCGCTACCACTTGGCGATGGAAGCCCTCAAGCGCATCGGTCCGGAATGCCGAGCCCAGGACCGTGCCCCGACACTGATCTCCGAGCTTGAGGCTTTGATCTCTAGGGCCACTGCCTACTCCAGGGAGCATCTGCAGGACCTGCCCGAGATCCGCGAGTGGGTATGGACCCAGTGAGCCGCCCAAGCTCAACTGCCCACGTCGACCGGGACGAGCGCTGATGGAAGAATAGACCCTAGGGACGGTCGAGCAGGAGGGTTGCTCCTTTGGCGCCTCTCCAAAAGGGCGGCCATCGCATGGCTTGCCCTCGAGGCAAGGAGCTCGTGATGCAGTTCTGGACGATCCAACCTCTGCCGCGGGAGAGGATAGGAGTCGCGAAGAGCTAAGGAGGAGGTATTCACCATGGCCAACATGGATCCCAACGCTGCGACAACAGCCGATCACCACCATGTTCACTTGCGATATGGCACGTTCGAGCTCCGTGGCGTGTACTGCTTGGGCTGCGCCGGTGCCATCGAGCGGGCCCTACGAGAGCAGCCGCACGTCACCGATGTACAGCTGGACTGGAAGAACGATGTCGTCCACGTCGGCTACGATCCCTCGAACATCGACCCGGAAGGAATCGAGGAGGTGATCACGCAGACCGGATGCGACTGCGCACCGGTAGGGGCAGAAGAGGAGCGCCACGAGGTCGTGGCGCCTCCCGAGCGGCGGATGCAGCACCTCGGGCACGGCGTCGATGCTCAGCCCGTCTCTATGGCGACGAAGCACGACCGGATGCAATACGAGATGCCGGCCACCCATGCAGATCATGGCGACCACGCAGACCACGACATGTCCGACCCCAGTATGGCGGCGACGATGGAGCGCGACATGCGCAACAAATTCTTCGTCGCTTTGCTCCTTACTATCCCGACCGTGCTCTACTCGCCGCTGGGCATGAACCTGCTGGGTGTGCGTCTGCCGACCTTCGGTCTCGGCGAGAACGTCATCATGCTGCTGCTCTGCACGCCGGTCGTCTTCTATTGTGGTTGGATCCTCATCTCCGGCTCCTACCATTCGCTGCGGCGCCGCACGCTCAACATGAGCGTCCTTATAGCCACGGGAGTGCTCGCGGCCTACTCTTTTAGCGTCATTATCACCTTTCTCGGCGGGGAAACCTTCTACGAGGCCGCGGCCATGCTCGTCACCTTCGTCCTCTTCGGGCACTGGATGGAGATGCGCTCCAGGCGCGGCACCAACGACGCCTTGCGGGCGCTCTTCGACCTCGTTCCGCCGCAGGCAACCGTGATCCGGGAGGGCGAAGAAGTAACCGTCCCGAGTAGCGAGGTCCGGCTCGGCGACACCGTCGTATTAAGGCCGGGCGATAAGGTGCCCGTGGACGGAGAAGTCATAGAGGGCGAGACGAGCATCGACGAGGCACTCGTGACGGGGGAGAGCGTGCCGGTTTCCAAGCGTCCCGGAGACGCAGTGATCGCGGGATCGATCAACCGCAGCGGCAGCGTCCGCTTCAGCGCCACCGCTGTCGGCGCCGACACCACACTCGCCCAGATCGTGGAGTTGGTCCAGCAGGCGCAGAACTCCAAGGCGCCGGGCCAAAGACTCGCCGACCGCGCCGCGGAGTATCTGGTGATCCTGGCCGTCGGGTCCGGCGTCGTGACCTTCCTCGCTTGGTATTTTTTCGGAGGCGCAGCGGCCATCACCGCCATGACTTTCGCGATCTCGGCGGTCGTCATCGCCTGCCCGGACGCCCTGGGCCTGGCGACCCCGACCGCCGTGGCCGTAGGCACCGGCATCGGAGCGAGGCACAACATCCTGATCAAGGATGTCGTCGCCCTGGACGGCAGGAGCGAGGAAGAGCTCCTGCGCCTCGTCGCCCCGGCAGAGAAGAACTCCGAGCATCCCTTAGCCGAGGCCATCGTCGCGGGCGCCCGCGAGCGGGGCATCGAGCCCAGTGACGCCGCTCGGTTCGAGTCCGTCGCCGGTCACGACAGGCAAACTTGCTCATGCAAGCACAAATCCCGCTTGAGACACTAAGATCAGACCGATAGGGAAGGAGGTGTAATAGGCCATGAGCGACGGCTTGAAGATACTCCTTGGAGCTCTGGTCGGGGCGATTATCGTCCTGCTGTTCGTCTCGACATTCGGTGGAGGCGGGATGATGGGCGGTATGGGCTCGATGATGGGCGGTGGCCTGTTCGGCATACTGTTCGCGCTGCTGTTCTGGGCGGTGCTTGTAGCCCTTCTCATTGCGCTGGTTCTCTGGATCGTCAACCAAACCCAGCAGCGCCGTTAGCCCTAAGGAACTGAGTGCCAGCCCGCCAAAGAAGGTGGAGCCAATGTTGAAAGGCACTGACATCCTGATCACTGGCGGCTACGGGACCGTAGGACGCCGCGTCGCAGCGGATCTCGCGCCTGATTACCCGGGCCATGTCGTGGCGGCGGGCTGGAGCCTCCGGGTCGACGTCGGTGACCACAGGACGTGTTGGACAGGGTGCGTGATCGAGTCTGTCTGTGTCGGTCCGGACTTGCAAGAACCGCTATCTGCTCAGCTGTGCGCTGATCAGATCAAAATAGGAGAGGTACTCACGCGGAAGGGGAGGTAGTAGGAGATTCGACCCCGCTTAGTCACTAGAAGCGCGACCGTAGTCGGCCTACGAGGTACTCCGACCGCTCCTCCCGTTCGGCGGTGTCGTGTCCCCGAACGGGGCCTCGGATTATTGTTGCTTCGGTCCGTGGGTTATCTCGTAGACGTTGCCGTCAGGGGCGCGAAAGTGCGACCATGCCTCCCCCGTGGGTTCCCACTCGTGTACGGGGCCGATGAACTCGATGCCCTCAGCCTCGAGAACCTCGCGGGCACTCTCGACATCGTCCACCAAGAAACCGGCGACAGGTCCCCTAGTGAAGTGGGTGTGCTCGGTGTCAGAGGGGCCGAAGACCTCGGCCTTGCTGCCGTCTGGCAGCCTGAAGAGCGCGAACTCGCCCTCCTCGTGTTCGAGCGGGAGTCGCAGGGCGTCCCTGTAGAACCTCACCATCTGCTCGTAATGCTCGGTGCGGGAGCCGACCCACACCAAGCCCTTGACCAGTCCGTCCATAGCTCGCTCCTGTCAGCCGTGTACTTGTAGCCTTTAGGTTACCAACTCGAGTTTTACCCGAGCCTTGGGGATCTCCGCCGAAGCCGCCCTGCGTTTCGCCTTCCGCTGGTACGGGCTGCAGGACCGGAGGCTGACATCCTGGACCGACCCCGCCCGGTACGTCCCTCGCGACTATCAAGCGCTCCAGAATGAGGTCACAACCCAAGTTACCGTGCCGGCGGACACACCTCCATCGGCTCTCGGACCCTACGTCCAAACTGCGACGGCACGACTATTCGCAGCCTTCGATGGAGCGTCGATACCTTCCTCCGTGGTCGAAGATCTCACCCGCAACATACTTAGGGTCGGGCGCAAGACCGACGAATATAGGGGAATGCACGGTAAGTTGGCCACTCGCCAGATGGTCAGCCTTGAGGAGTAAACGGCAGAGATCCTCGCATCCGATGTGGTGGCGTCGAACGGACGACCTACCGGAGATTAATATCACTGTATACCGCTTTAGGAGAGCACAGCGTCCATTGCGTTAGCGGCTTGACTTCCCATACCCGGCAGCACGTGGCTATATGTGTCTAGTGTTATGGCTATTGTGGCGTGGTCTTAGCAGCTCTTGGACGTACTTCGAGTGTACATTCCTGGACAGAAGCGTGGCGCACGTATGCCGGAGGTCAGGGAGTCGTATATTTGACAGCCCTGCGCACCTCAGCAGTGGCGCAAACGACCGCTTCCTCAGGTTGGTGGGGTTTGTGAGGGTTCCTACCTCTGTGGTAAAGATAAGCCCTTGGTCTCGGTAAAGATCGCCAAGGCGCTGCATCTCTTCCATTTGGCGGTTAAGGTGCTCTTTGAAGGCCCCTACCGCCCTGTCTGTTAGCCGTACCGTCCTGCGGTTCCTCTTCGTCTTAGGCTCGCCAAGCTCATTTACGCTCGCTACGGCCTCGGCAATTGCGTCGTCAAGGCGAAGCAGAGCAAAAAACTCTACGTTAGCCTCCAGTGTGCCGGGTCAAATCTGCGCGGACTCATACTAGTGTTTCACAGCGCCATCGCTACTGGGCCTTAGGCGCTCGGGCTCTCATGGGAACGCTAGAGCATGGGATCTCCCCTCAACGGCCACCACAGGACATTCCAGCTGGGATAAGTGCCCTAAGAGCAACCTCTCATCCTAAAGGTATGAGGTAGCCGTTGTCGACGCAATGGTTGACCACTTATTTGACCACTTATCTATGGCGGTCCAGGGGATCCCGCGCGGGTTGATCAGGCTGCACCAAGAGCGGAATCGGCTTTCTAAAGGGCTCCACGGGTGTCCCTAGGGGCTTAGACGCACTTACATGAGTTGACTACGAATCAGAAGGCCGCAGGTTCGAGTCCTGCCGAGCGCGTCCCTCAAACTCCTGTATTTGCAGGAGTTTTTCTTCTAGCTCCGCCTTCAGCGCCGCCAACTTATCCGGGTCTGACAGGAATGTGACGGGAGTAGGGCCCCCGGTTGGACCGTTCGAAGCCCCGAAAAGCGGCTCTCCGAGGGTCTCCGCAGCCTGCTCTAAGAAGTCACCCAGGAAATTCGGCACGCGGGCCCGGAGAGGGAAGACTGAAGGGTGTGCGGGTCCACTAGGACACCATCCCGAGCGGCGCTACATCTACCTGCGGAGCGAACTCCTGGCGTAGCTCACGCGGCGATAACGACGCGCAGACCGAGGAACGGCCAGATCCCCTGTCACTAACCGGTTACTGCAAGAACGCCCGCTCGGAGATCTCAGCCGTCCCGACGCCCGGCGTCGGGCTCCTCAACCCATCCCCTGCCGACGGCGACGACGACGTCGTCCTCGGGGTGCTCGGGGAAGACGGCCCGCACCTCGAGGTGGCCGCCCAGGGCGGCGATGTACCCGCCGAGGGTCGAGAGGTAGATGGCCCCGGTGTGCGGGCTCGCTGCGGCGGCCTCGAGCTTGGAGACGTTGGGCTGGCTCACGCCGAGCCTCTCGGCAAGCTCGGACTGGGTCAACCCCTTCGCCTCCCGAAGCTCAGCGAGGTTCAGGAGGACATCGTAGGCCTTTCTCTTCTCCTCCATACGCTCCCGGCGCTCCGGGTCGCGCTCTATCTTCTCGCGCAGCTTCCTGAAGCTGTGTCGCCCGCTCACGGTATCTCTCCTTCCTCGCGTAATTCGTCCAAGTGCTCGTCGTAGAGGTCGTCGGCTACCGGAATCATCTCCTCGTAAAACTCGCTCCAACGGTCCGATTTGTCGCCGCCGATGAGCAGAATCCCCATGCGGCGTGGATCGAAGGCGAAGAGCACCCGGATGTTAGTCCCCAGCGGCCTGAGCTCCTTCATGTGCGAGTGCCGGGAGCCCTCGACCGTGTCCGCGAGGGGCCTCGGCAAAGCCGGGCCACGCTCCTCCAGCTTCTCAACCGCGAGGGCCACGTCCTCCTGCGCCTCCTCACCGAGTCCGTCGAACCACTCGTCGAACTGGTCAGTGTACTCGACCTCCCACGGCATCGCCGTCATTATAACCCGCAGGTTATAATGGTACAACCGCTTACGAACGACCCTTGACCTAGCACCCGGTTCTGGAGGACAAGGACGAAGGGAGGCGATGTATGACGGAGGAAGGGCGACGCTTCGCATACCGGGCGCAGGCGCACCACATGGGGACCCCGTGCGATCCGTCGAGCTGATCAAGGATGGCTACCGCGCTAGCAGAAGGCCAAGGTGCGCTGGCTCGGCGGAGAATACGAGGGCCTGGAGGAGTGGGTCCTGAAGGTCCGGCTCGCCGCCTCCTGGGACGAGAAGGAGGCGCTTCTTGAGGACGAACGGTGGATGCTCACCGTGCTGGAGGCCTCGGATGACGTCTACGGCACCGCGACGTACAGGGCGGTCGAAACCGTCTATTCCGCCGTACCGCAAGAGGCCGGCGCAGAGGTCTGGTTTGGGGGTGAGGGCGAGCGAGAGAATATTGCTTTCTATCGACGACCTCAACACGGCGGCCGAGAGGCTCGGCTTGGATGCCGAAGGGCTGCTTTCCGAGCCACGCTTGTACGTGGACCGCTTCGGCGAGGGTAGATGTCTTCCTCATGCAGGAAGCGCTCTATATACTCGGCGCCTTCTACCTCCCGTGTCAGGTCCACGCGCGTGCCTTCGTGCGCCAGGTAGCAGTGGGCGTCCGGGATACAGGGGAGGCCGTGGCGTTCCAGCACGGCACCTATCCCCGGGGTGTTGTCCTCGCACATCTCACAGATGCCCAGCATCAGAGCGACATGCCGGCCGTTCTCGCGGGCGAGTTCGGCGAGCAGGGCGTGTTTGGTGGAGCAGGCGCCGTGCCCCTCCTTTAGGACCAGTCGCCAGTCGGAGCGGTCGGTGTTCCTGCCGTAGGGTAGGGAGCGCACGTAGCGCGCGGCTTCGCGGTAGCTGCCGAGCCCGAGGGCGGCGAACTCCCGTCCGAGCGACCGTCCGTCGTCGAGCGCGAAGTCCGGTAGACGCTCGACGCTCATTACCCCTCCCTCGGAGCCGACACGGAGACGCTAGTGCCCTGCGCAGGCGCGCAGAACGTTTCTTTCCTACCCGCGCCAGTGGTGAAGACTTCGCAGCGGCACACGGCCTGCCTCCTGCCTGCGTTGACCACCGACGCCCGCGCCACGAGCGTCTCCCCGCTGGCCGGCCTAAGGTAGTTGATCTTGTACTCCGAGGTCAGCACCGCCGGCCCCAACACCGAGCCGCCGGCGAACGTGAGGGCGTTGTCTGCGATGTAGTTGATCACGCCGCCGTGAACGTACCCGTTCTGTTGGAGCAGTTCCTCACGGATCGGCACCTCGAGCACCGCTTACCCTCTGAGAGGGAGGTCAGCCTCGCACCGATGAGGGCGCTGAACGGCTGGGACTTCAAGGCCTGTTGACCCGCCCGCGAAAGTTCCTCCAACTGTCCCTCCTTCGCTCGAAGCGCCACATCGTATCGTCCGAAACGCTTTCCGGACTATGGGCCGCCACGACAAGGTTCTGGCGCACATGCGCCATGGTCTGGAGTGGGCGACCGTCGGCAAACATACAGTGCTCGTGGTCCCGAATCGCGCTCGTACCTTTGGGATACTGGTCCGATGGTCCATCGGGGCAAGCGACGGCGAGGAAGCCGCGGCGGGCGAGATTATCCTCTGCCCGGGGCACCGGCGATCCGCCAGGCCCGGTGCCTTCAGCATAGCTCGTCCAATCGGGCGCCGGTCATGGCACTTCTTTTCCGTCGACTTAGAGCGGCGCAGGCGGCGCAGTAGCCGCAGAGGCCATGGACGCTTCCGCCCGGCGGCGTCGAGGACGAACATATGTACAGTCCCTCTGCCGGGGTGGAGTACGGGTTGAGACGGATCATCGGCCGGGCCAGAAGCTGACGGAGGTCCATGTAGCCGCCGCTTACGTCGCCGCCGACGAGGTTGGCGTTCTGCCCTTCGAGATCCGCCGGCCCGGAGACGCTCTTCGCAAGAATACGGTCCCTGAAACCGGGGGCGAAACGTTCTATCTGCGCCTCGATCCTCTCGGTCATGTCGAAGGTCGAGCCGTTGGGGACGTGGCAGTAGGCCCAGACGGTATGCTTGCCATCGGGGGCGCGCGTCTGGTCGAAGAGGCTCTGCTGGGCGAGCAGTATAAAGAACCCGTCGGGGTGTTCCCCGCGGGCGACGGCGGCCTCGCCGGCGGAGATCTCGTCGAGCGTGCCGCCGAGGTGGACGGTCCCGGCGCGCCGGCACTCCTCCGCTTCCCAGGGGATCGGGCCGTCTAGCGCGAAGTCGACCTTGAATGCGCCGGGGCCGTAGCGGTAGCGCTCGAGGGCCCGCCGATACCGCTCCGTGAAGTGCTCGCCGGCTATGGAGAGGAGTTGTCGCGGCGTCACGTCGAAGAGGACCGCGCGGGTCCGCGGCACCTGTTGCACGTCATCCACCCGGATGCCCGTGTAGACCTCGCCCCCTAAAGAGACGAGGTAAGAGGCGAGCGCATCGGCTAACTTCTGCGAGCCGCCCTTCGGGAAGGGCCACCCGAAGGCGTGCCCAAGCGTGCCGAGGAGGAACCCGAAAAGGGCGCTCGGCGGCTTCTCCAGCGGCAAGAACGAGTGCGCCGCGTTCCCGGCGAAGAGCCCTCGGGCTTTCTCGCCCACAAAGAGCCTTTCGGCTCGTCCGCGGGCTGCCAGTAGCGAGCGCAGGCCGGCCGTCGCCAGGGCGATCGGGTGCTGTGGCGCCCGAAGCGAACCGGTGAGCGTATCCTCTATCCTCCTCGCGTCCTCGACCAGGGGGTCCATCATCTTGCGGTACGCTTCCGCGTCCGGTCCGAGGGTGGCCCCGGTATCCTCCGTCGAACGCTCCAGCATCGCTGCCGCCCCGTAGTCGAAAGGGTGGGCGAGGGGCGCGGGAGGGTGAATCCACTCCAGCCCATGGTCTTCGAGGGGGAGCGAGCGGAAAAACGGCGAGGCGTAGCCAAAAGGGTGGATAGCGGAGCCGAGATCGTGGACGTATCCGGGGAGGGTCAGCTCGGCGGAGCGGGCGCCGCCGCCGATCGTGCTCTCGGCCTCGACGACGGCGACAGAGCAGCCGTTGCGGGCGAGCTCGACGGCGGCTGCGAGGCCGTTGGGGCCGGCACCGACCACCACAGCGTCGTAGGTAGGGCGTTCGGTCATGTCATCGAGTTCCTCGACCATCCCTTGGGCAATAGGAACGCCGCGACGAATGCACTCAGAAGAGCAATCCTCCTGCGCCGGCCTACGGCGGGGAACCTCTCGTGGCACTCGACGGGTTGCGACAGATCCATCCTCCAGGTGGTTGCCCGTTTCACTCGGCGAGCAAGAGCTCCATCTCCTCCAGCGTGCGTGCCTCGAAGCCCGCCGCCTCGCAGACCCCGCGCCCGTAGGGGCTGGCGTGCAGCCACAAGGCGCCCGATACCCTCGCGCCGGGCCACGCCCACGAGCTCGCGCATGAGCCCGCTCACCACTCCTCGCCTACGTGGGTGTTCTCTAGCGATCTGCACCGTGCCTTACCGCCGCGGGTTCTTTACACCTGCCTGTCACCTCGGTGGCGCAATTGCGCGGTCCACGTCTCTCCTTTCCATGAAGATCTCCGGCTTGCCCAGCTCCCGGAAGTCGTAGCCGCGGTAGAGCCCGTGCGCGTCGGCGGTGACAAGCTAGGGCGCCTGAGTCCTTGCAGATCGGGGTGCGACAGCACGACCTCCATCAGCCACTTTCCAAGCCCGCGACCCGGTGCTCTTCGAGGACGAACACGTGCGCCAGGTAGGCGAAGGTGGCGCGGTCGGTCACCACCCGGGCGAACCCGACCTGCTCTTCGCCCCTGTAGAGGCCGAAGCAGAGCGAGTTCTCCACCGAACGCCCCACCACCTCTAGCGGCACCCCTCGCGCCCAATAGGAACCCTTCAGGAAGCTGTGGATCACCCCTAGATTCAGCCTGCCAGGGTCGGTGCTGACAAGATATCCTTCCCTCCTCCACTCGTGGAACAATCCGATCCTCCCTCACTTCCTGGCGTAACCCGGCTCGCTACGGACCTACGGACGCGCCCACCCCGCGCTCTCGAGAAACCGCAGCACCGCCGCCGTGTCCGAGTAGAACATCTGCGCCCCCACGAGCTTTCCGTCGCTCAACTCGTAGACTCCCACCATCGGCAAGTCGAGCGTTTCATCCCCATCGGGGGCCCTCGCTTTCAGCCTCCAACGTGCGACCACGTGGTCGCCCGCGTCGATGAAGGTCGCATCCAGCTTCCTTTCGTTCCCGGGCTGCAGAGCTGCCCAGGTCCGCATCCAGCCTGCGGCATGCCGTCTCAAGCCATCCAGGCCACGGTATTCGCCGCCGTACGGGAGCGAATCCGGTTCGCGGATCACGACCTCGGGATGGCCTACTGCGAGGTAGGCTTCCAGGTCGCGTTCTTCGACCCCCCGGAAGAGGCCGCGGATGGTCTCGACGTTTTCCTGCGACATCACTCCTCCATTCCTTTCGGTCCCTGTTCAGCGACAAGCAACCTTCTCGACGCCTCCGGGTGCATCAGACGGACCTCCGCCACAGTCATCGAACAGCGGACATTTCTTCGTAGAGCATCACCCGCTCGAATTGCCGGAGCTGGATCCGGTCCGGAACCGCCCTGAGTGCTGCGTCGCGCAGCCGACACAAAATGGGGTTCTCGAGCTGGCCTACGCGCCCTAGCGCGCGGGAACGGCGGACGATCCAGGCCACACGCTTCCGGCGCAGGTCCTCGTACCTCCTGAGCGCCGACGGCACCCCATCCTTTTCTACCTCCCGTACACACCGGGCCAGCACCACGGCGTCTTCGATGGCCTGGCACGCTCCCTGCCCCAGGTTCGGGGTCATGGGGTGTGCGGCGTCGCCGAGCAGCGTGACGCGCCCTTCGCCCCACGGTCCGTCCAGGGGCTCGCGGTCGTAGAGGTCGTCGCGCCGGATCTCGCACTCCTCGGTTTCCACGATAAGCTCCGCCACCGGCTGGCGCCAGCCGCCGAAGAGCTTCATCAAGGTGGCCTTGGGTCCGGATGAGCTGCCAACGGGGCCGTCCTTCTCACCTTCGGGAGCGTTTCTGGTGGCGAACCAGTAGACCCTGCCCCCGCCTATGTGGGCGCAGCCGAACCTCGCTCCGCTCCCCCACGACTCGAACCCCACGCCCCAGGGGAGTAACTCATGGCTTGGTTCAACGACCGCTCGCCAGGCTGTGTAGCCGGCGTAGCGGGGCTTCTCTCCTCCGAACAGGCTTGTGCGGATCGTGGAGTTGAGGCCGTCGGCGCCGATCAGGGCATCCCCGCGTTCCTCCGAGCCGTCGACGAGGAGGGCCGTAACGCCCTCTTCGTCCTGTTCGAAACCCGAGCACGTCGCACCCAGGCGCACGTTCTCCTCGCCAAGCTCCCGCAGCAAGAGGCCTTGGAGGTCGGCCCTGTGGACGGCGGCGCTGGGGGCGCCCAGCCTCTTCTCGAGTTCGTCTGCAGGCACATCCGTGAGTGTCTCCCCGCGCCAGGAGAGGATCCGGGCGGCCGAAGCAGGGGTACCGAGCCGGCGAACTTTTTCGGAGAGGCCGAGCTCATCGAGTGCCCTGACGGCGTTCGCTGCCAGGAGCAACCCGGCGCCAACCTCCCGGAGCTCGTCGGCGCGCTCGAAGACGGTAATCTCTACGCCAGCCCCCCGCAGCGCGATGGCTGCCGTGAGGCCGCCTATGCCGGCTCCGACGATCATCGCCTTCATCCCTCTGGCGCTCCTCTTCTCATGCGTTTGCCTGCGTTCGGTGGGTCGATGCCGGCGCGTCACTACTTCGGCGGGGATCTCCGGCCAGAGAGTCGACGAGAGCGCCGACCTCCTGCTGTACCGAATAGACGGAGGGGATCACTCGCCCGTGGGTGCTCCTTGCTCGCCCTTGCGCAGCGCCTCATGGTGGCGCTCCCACCGCTCGCGCACCTCCTCCTCGGTCGCGCCCAGGTCGTAGGCAGGGGATGTGAGCGGCATGGCCCGCTCCACCTCCACGAGCACGACGGCCCGGATCTCGTTGACGACCCCGCGCTCGCGGTAGAACTCTAGGGCTTCGTCGAACAGGTCTCCCTCCGTGAGCACCATACCGGTGCCCTTGAAGCGGTACCCCTTGCGCGAGATGGGGTCGACGACGTTGACCTCGATCGTCGGGTTCCGGCGCAGGTTCTCGACAGTGCCCGGCGAGCGGATGTCGGCAAAGATGAGCCGATCGGCGTCCCAGACGGCTGTGGTGCCCTTGGGAGAGAGGTTGGGCGTACCGTCGGGACAGACGGTCGCGGCGTAGCCGAGGCGCTGCTCTTCCACCACGCGCCTCATCTCCTCGTTGAGCGTCCCCACACGTCCCTCCTTGGTGCGTTATGGTTGCCGTTCGCCGGGAACGCCAGTCCTGGCGAGACCTCCGGCACGATCGCCGGCACCTGCCACTCCCGCCCGATCTGTCGCATCAGCGCCGGGTAGACGATCACGTACCGGAACGGCTTGATCGCGGCCATGTAGGCGGCGCCGAACAGCCCGTTCGGCTTGAGCAGGACCGCCATCTGCCCCCGGTAGCCACCCGCCCCGTCCGGGACCCAGCCGAGGTGCATGACCGCGTGCACGGTCCGGTTGGCCATCTCCGCGGCGAACTCGTCTTCGAGCAGGTACAGCGAGGTGAACGGGTCGAAGTCCGGGCCGGACGGGGCGTCGCGCAGGTCCGCCGGCAACCGGTCGCGGAGCGTAGGCACCCTGGAGCCCAGTCCGGCGTCCGGGCGGTCCCAACCGAGCAGCTCCCCGACCTTCCACCGGAGTGCCCAGAGCGCACGGGCGGCGCCGGTCCAGCCTCTCGACGGATCGCCCGCGGCGACCTGCCGCACCAGCCGAGGCAAGTCGTCCGGGCCGCCCGGCGTCGGCAGCGCCCACACGTCCTCCAGCCGGAAGTCGCGGGCGATCTCGTGGATCCGCCAGGGCCTGGAGGTGTGCGCGGTGTTCGGTAGCCTCATTCGTGGACCTCCATCCTTGGTATCCTCCCTTCCTCGGAATCCCCCGCCAACAGGCAGTAAGAGCCTTTGGAGAAACCCCCGTAGCCCATGCCCAGGGCGTGGTTGAAGCGCGCCCGGTGGTTCTCCCAGGCGATCGCGGCGGTCAGCTCCACCAGCTGCGCCTCGTCGAAGCACCCGCGCAACTCTCCGAACAGGCGGTCCGGGATAGTCGCCGGTGTCCCGGTCATCCCCACCGCGTACTCGAGAACCAGCTTCTCTAGGGGGGGAGAAGGCGGCGCTGTTGCGGTAGCGGGGAAGCGCTCGGAGCTGGTCGTCCGTGATCCCCAATTCCTTTCCCAGCATCGAGCCGATGTCCACGCAGAACTCGCAGCCGACGAGGAGCGCCACCTTCATCTCGGCGAGCTTCTTGAGGCGGGCGTCCACCAGGTCGGAGCGGTCGAGCGCGAGCTCCATGGCGCCCACGCCGAGGAGCACCCGGCGGTGGTGAGCCGTCACCCCCACCGGCTCGGGGACCTTGCCGAAGCGGCGCCGGGAGAATCGGTACGCGAAGCGCACCAGCAAACCCGCGTCCTTCTCCGGCAAACCGAAGATCCTGGTCACTCCGTGCTCCTCTCTCGTGCCTTCGGTAGAGCGCCACGCACTCGCCGCCGTAGAACGTCTCCAGACCCATCACGTCGCGGAAGAACGCAACGGTGCCTCCGAAGTCGTCCGTCGGCACGCCCATCCAGACCAATCCTCTGGCAGTCACGCCTTCCCCTTTCCGTCCCGGACTCCCCGGGCATACGCCAGGGCGGTCGTGCTTACGCCGGCCGATCAACGGTGAAGTCCCGGGTTTCCGACTGTCTCTTTGCGCAGGAACTCTTCCCAACGGATGCGGCCGTACCTGTTCTCGGGGCACGTCAGCGCGCCGCCGCGCATGGCACGAGCCGTCTTGCCGGGCAACGGGAACTTCAGGAACTTCTTCCGCATTCGCGTCACCTCCAGGTAGGTACGTACCGCGTCGCCTATGAGCCTCACCTCTGGCCCGCCGACGTCCGGTACGCGCCCTGCCGGCGCACCGAGAGCGAGCTCGACCATCCTATCGGCTACCTCCCAGGTGTCAATGGGCTGGCCCACGAGCCCTTTGGGCACCGGCACCACGGGCAGCCGGGCCAGGGCCCGGACCGCCATAAGGACCAGAGGTGAGGCTTTCGGCGAGCGAACATCCGAAGCCCGCTGCCAGCGCAGGTAGGCTTCCTGCACGACGTCCTCGGCGTCCGTGACGCTGCCGAGCATCCGGTAGGCTATCGAGAACAGGAGCGGGCGGTGCCGGTCGAAAGCGGTGAGCATGGACTCGGGCGACGAATTGCTCTCTGTCATCGGAGGCTCCTTCCGGTAGTTCGGCACGGACCAGCAGGGCTTCCGACGGACCGTGCCCGCCGTCGGACACCCGGCGGGACGACGCTCGCGCCGCCCACAGCCCGACCAGGCATCCGGAACCCCGTAACGGCAACAGGAGCGCCGCCGAGACACCGAACGCAGTCCTCCACGTACCCGGCGGCTGCATGAAGACGTTGTCCGGTCCGGGGATCACGAAATGGTAGAGGAGGCCGAAGGCGAACGACCCTGCCATCGACGCGGCCAGCAGCCATGCCCCCGCGAAGCGATACCGGGTCCATAGCAGGCTCGCAGCGACGACCGGAGCGGCGTAGATGACGATGGCGATGTAGGCGAGCTGCCATCCGGGCAGGGACATGAGGTGCTGTCCCGCATGGGAGGCCGTGTGCGCAACGTTGACAACCGCCGACACGACGACCACCGCCGTTCCCAGGAAAGCTACGTTTCTACGCATCATTCAGATCTCCTGCTCGGTATCGTGTCCTGTGTCCACTCTCACGGCTAAGACGAAACGTCCTACCTTCCCGTGACATGACCGGGGTAACGCCTCCGCGAACACGACCTCTGCCGACGATTGCTTCCTCCCTCAGCCTCCTCCTGTCACGTCTAGGCCTCGCTTCGACCGTTCCCGCCGACCTCCGGTACGAGGATGGGCTCCAGGCCCGGCAGACCGTCGATGCTCTCGGCGTTCTTGCGCGCCCGGTAGGCGGCCATCTTCGCCTCCCCCTTGCGCCGGGCCGATTCGACGAGCTGCTCGCGCGGACCGACTAGGTCCATGAGCGGCACCCCGAACCCGCAGGAACTCGACACTCGCTCCACCGCGACGTCTATGATGGCCCTCGCCCCGGGTAGGTCGGGCAGGTGGGAACGCAGAGCGTCGTGCGCCTCGTCTTTGGGTTCGTGGACCGCGCCGCGGCCGTAGAGACGCACTATCCGCGGCGGGTCGTCGAAGGCGCAGAACATCAGCGTGATGCGGCCGTCCGCTTTGAGGTGGGCTATCGTCTCCACGCCACTGCCGGTGAGATCGAGCCAGGCGACGCGGTTCGCGTCCAGGACCCTGAAGGTGTCGAGCCCGCGCGGCGAGACGTTGATGTGGGTTGCCGGGTCAGCGGGAGCGGTGGCGACGAAGAAGACCGGCTGAGCCTCGATCCAGGGGATCAACTCGTCGGGGATCTTCTCGAAAGTCTGCGCCATGCTGCTACTCCTTTCGTCTGCCGTGGACCTCGCCGGTCCTCTCACGCCCGTTCGCAGTGTCCGCACCTTCCGCGCCTCCTGTAGTAGTAGGCGAGCGTCGCGGCGCCGAGCGCCGCTCCCCACAGCGGCCACAGCAGCTCGGGGGCGAGCGCCGCCCAATTGTCCGCCGCGTAACCGACCCACCCCAGCCGCCACGAACGGGACGCCGCCCTCGTCGTCCCTGCACCTGTTTGGCGCGAAGCCTCAACCATCCCGGATCCTTCCTTCGTCGGCGGAAGGTCGTTTTTTCGAACGTACGTTCTAAAACGTACACTCTATAATTGCGCTTCGCAATCGGGTGTTGCGAAAGTGTTCACGACCAGGGGGCCACTAGGGGCTGTCCCCGGGGGAGGTGTGCGTGCCGAGGCCGCCCAAGTTTGGCGAGGACCAGATAATGGACGCTGCCATGAGGCTGGTGGCGGAGGGTGGCCCGAACGCCGCTACGGTCGCGGGGATCGCCGGGGCGCTCGGGGCGCCGGTCGGCTCGATCTACCACCGCTTCAAGTCCCGGGACCTTCTGCTTGCTCGGCTCTGGATCCGCACCGTCAAGCGTTTCCAGGTGGGCTTTCTTAGAGCGCTCGAAGCCGACGATCTCGACGAGGCCGCGCTCGGGGCGGCCCTCTACAACGTCGAGTGGACGCGCAGGCATGTAGACGAGGCGCGGGTATTGCTCCTCTACCGCCGCGAGGATCTGGCGGAGAGGTGGCCCGAGGAGCTGGGGGAGGAGCTGGCCGCCCTCAACACCGACGTGGAGAGGGCCGTGAGAGACCACGTTCTCAGGCGCTACGGCGAGGGGGGCGGCGCGGAGGCCGTGCGGCGGGTGGTCTTCGCGCTCGTGGACGTGCCCTACGCGGCCGGGCGCCGGCACCTCGTAAACGGCGAGCCCCCGCCGCTGCTGGTCGACGAGCTCGTCACCCAGACGCTGCAGCGCGTCCTCTTCGACCGCCCGGAGACCTGACGCCTCCCGTAGCTCGACCTAGTGCCTGGTAGGAGTGCGTCCCGGGACGATGGAGCGGCCGGACAACGTGGAGGAGGTCGTCGGAGAGCCTGCCTGTCGCTCCCTCGCCAGGATACACGCTCACGCGTAGCCCTCACGTTCGGCGCTCGATATCTCGGAGGCCACCCTGCGCAGGAGTGCCGGATAGGCTGGGTGGGCAAGCGCGAGGCGGCAGGCATCCTCGACGGCGAACCAGGAGACCTCGGCGTGCTCCTCGGGTGAGTGATTGCGCGGGACACCGGTCCAGTCGGTCACCGCGTAAAGACGCAGGACCAGGGACCCGTCCCCGTCGAGAAGGGGTTCGCGAAACTCGCCGAGGGAGTGCCACGCGGTCGGGGTCACGCCTGCCTCCTCCCGGAGTTCTCGGACCAGTGCCTGCTCGGTGGTCTCCCCCGGCTCGAGATGCCCGCCGAGCACGTCCCACACGCCCGGGTAGAATGCTCGTCCCGCTTCGCGTCTGCCGAGCAGGACAAGGGGCGAAGCGTCGCGTCGATCATCGTCGCGTTCGCGGACCAGCACAGCGCCCACGCAGATTCGACCCTCAGTTCTCTTCACGCCCATCCTTAGTTCTTAGGAGAAGGCCCGATCCGGCTGGTTCGACAGGCTCGCTCCTGGGACGTCGCACACCCGCCCGCGCGTGAGACATGGCCCGGGCCTCGGGTGGCGGTGTTGAGCTGCCAGGCTGGTCACAGCTCACCTCGCCAGGACCCAAGTGTCCCGCCCACGAACGCCCGAGAGAAGCCCGCCCGGAAGGTGTGGATAGCAACTCGACCAATAGCTTCGGGTTGACCTCACCGTTCGTGCCTCCACAACCCCTGCGAGGGCACGCGCAGGGCGCGGTTGAACTTGCTCGACGAGTTCTCCCAAGCGATGACCGCAGTAAGCTCTACCAGGGCGTCGTCGCCGACGTGTTCGCGCACGCGTTCGAAAAGGTCATCTCCGACGTCCCTGTCCGAGAGCGTGACGGCGTCCGCGTACTCCAGCGCTGCCCTCTCCTTCTCGTCGTAGAACGGGCTCGTCGCGTACTCCCCCAGGGCGAGGATCTTCTCGTCCGGTATCTCCAGTTCGCTGCCCACGGCAGCGTTTAAGTCCTGTCAGAAAACGCAGCCGTTGAGCGAGGCCACCCTGCGGTTGATCAGGGCGACGAGAGTCGGCTCCAGGAGACCCGAGGCGTAAAGACCGCCCCACATCGCCCTGGCACCGTGGAAAATGGTCGGACGGCGGGCGTAGATGAGGTGGTTGAGGAGAGGCGCGCCCCATTTCTCTGCCTGCGCTGCCAGTACGGTCCTGATCCGTTTGTCGGTCCTTTCCGGAACCACTCCTTCTACGCGCGTCATCCAACTTCCTCCTTCCAGACTTCGCCTGTAAGTGCAGGACCTACGACAGGAGCAAGGATATCGGTTGTGCGCAAACACCGCCGATCCCGTCAGGAGCGGGCGGCGGGCCTGGGGCCGTGTCATGGCCGCATGGACGCACGTAAGTCGGACGGGTGTCCGGAAGGGGAGGGGCAACTTGAGGACCTTCCGGGCAATCTCGTCTCCTAGACGTGCCGCTGGAAGGCTTCGCTCGAAGTCGCCGGCCTGCGAGGGAGCTGAAGAGGATAGAGAACGCTCACCGTGCCATCGAGACGGTCGTGCGGATGGCCGATACGGTTTCCTCTGGGGCTTCGAACGGGACGAAGTGTCCCGCGCCCGGCACAAACCGGAAATCCAGGTTGGGGAACGTCTCCTCTATACCTTCCGCCCAGGACGCAGGCTTCACGGGGTTCAGTTCTCCCCACCTCACCACGGTGGGGATGCTTATCGGGTCTTCGGGTGCATGGGCCGACGGGCCCGTCTCTTCTTCGTACGTAGCCCGGTACCAGCCGAAGCTGGCCTTTATGGCGTCGGGCCGGGCGAAGGTGTCGACGATCGC
Source organism: Rubrobacter sp. (assembly GCA_036519935.1). Lineage (GTDB taxonomy): Bacteria > Actinomycetota > Rubrobacteria > Rubrobacterales > Rubrobacteraceae > Rubrobacter_D. The sequence continues at coordinate 19,807 of DATDKO010000399.1, forward strand.
CTCGAATTCCTTCTGGCGAACGCTGTCCTTGTTGCCCACCCAATGGTCATAGAAGTGGCGCATATACAGCTCGGTCGTGTCCCGGTTGTAGCCGACGAGTTCGTGAGACCACGGCAGCGCGTGGAAGTGGTGGTACCAGGACTCGCGCTGGGCGACGGGCTCCGGCCGGTGTGTTTCTCCGGGAGAGCAGGCGAGGGACGATAGCACAGCGAAGCAGAGGGCCAGAAGCACTACCTTGGAGAACGACCCGCCCACCTACGGTGTCCCAACAGCGCGGACGCCGGCCAGCTTCTCGGGGTTGGCCACTAGGCGGACAGTCCGCACCATACTGTCCGAAACTTCGAGGACGAGCGCCGAGATCGGCTCGTCTCCGGTGGTGAGCACCACACCAGGCTCACCGTTGACCTAGGCCAAGTGTACGCGCAACTCGCCCGACGGCTCCGATCCGACGGACTCCAGGAAACGGGCCGTCCGCTCCTCGGTCGCGACGGCGAGCAGGAACCGGACTACCTTCTCCGCCCCGTGGACCGGGCGCCGGGGCGCGAGCGCCTTCCCGCCACTATCGGCAACGAGTGTCACCCCGGGTGAGAGGATCGCCATCAGTCCTTCGAGGTCCCCCGTGGAGGTCGCCTCAAGGAAGCGCTCTGTAACTCGGCGCTGCCCGCTCTGGTCGGCCTCGAAGCGAGACCGCCGCTCGCGAACGTGCTCACGGGCGCGCCTCGCGAGCTGCCTGACCGCCTCCTCCTTGCGTCCGAGGACGTCTGCGATCTCTG
>DATDKO010000400.1:0-4662 GCA_036519935.1 Rubrobacter sp.
GTGGCTACGAGCACCGACCGTCCTTCCCAGGCTCCGGTCTGTGCGCGTTGGAGAACCCCTGCCTTCGAGGCCGGGTGCGGTTCGGGGGTGACGAGGATCGGTCCCCTCGTCTCGCCCAGCACCCGGTCCAGCACCTTCCCAACCATCACGCGACCCGCCCGGCCTAGGACCTTCGATCCGAAGCTCAGGAGGATCGGCTTCTGCGCTTCGGCCTGGACGTCGAGGATGGCCCGTGGCACGTCACCGACGAGCGGACGCACCCACGGCCGCTGGCCCACGACCTCTTCGATCTCGTCTGCACGGGCCGCGAGCGCCCGCTCCATGTCGCGAGATCCGGCCTCCGCGTCGTCCGTGTTGGCGTCGCTCACCGCCCCGACCAGTTCGACCCCGACGCCGAGCGCCCGCCCGAGGCTCGTGCCGAGCAGCCCCGCCCGCTCCGTGGCCTCGAAGGAGCCGTAGCCGACGAGTACGCGCTCCGGCGGCCACGCCTCCTCTCCCTCGCGCACGATCAGGACCGGACACGGCGAGCGGTGGGCGAGTCCCGTGGAGACGCTGCCCATCACCAGGCGACCAAGCCGCCCCATCCCCCGGCTGCCGACGATCACTAGTCCCGCGCCGATCTCCTCCGCCTGTTCGACGATTACCTCGACCGCCCGTCCCTCCCTGAGGTGCGCCCCGGCGACCGTCCCGCCCTCCTCCTCTATCCGCCTTACCTGAGCCTCGAGCCTCTCACGCCCGGCATCTTCGAGTCCGCTCCTTATTAGGTGGTCGTAGTGAGGGGAGGGAACGGTGTGCCAGACGTGTACCACGTGCAGCTCAGCCCCGCCCCCCTTCGCGAGATCGACCGCAGCCCGGGAGGCGAGGGCCGAGCTCTCCAACCCGTCGCTCGCCAGCAGTAACTTCTCCGGAAAGCCGTTCACTGCGAGACCCCCTTACGAAATTTCTTCCGCGTTAGTGCACTTTACCCCGGTAGCCGGGGCAAGCCAACCACCGCCAGGATTAGACAACCCCAGAAGTCAGACGGCCCCGGTATCGTATGGCCCCGTGCCCGGGTACCTCTCCGCGCCCGGATCCCCCTCAGGTGCCGGACTCCATTCGAGGGCCTCCGAGCCCTTGTGCAACATACCGACCACCCTGTGCGCGTCGTCCCGGGAGAAGAACTCCTCCTCGGCCTCGGCGTCGCGGTACATCCTCAGGTGGTCGTAGGGCCTGGTGAAGACCATTATGTCGGTGATGGCCACTATACCCCGCTCGTTGAAGTGGTCGGTGGTAGCGGCAATCTTGGCGACCTCGTGAGGGTAGTCCTGCATGCCCTTGGCGTTCAGCACCACGTCGTTGGCACCGTGCTCGATGAGCACGCCGTTGGGCTCACCGTTGTCGTAACGGCCGAACCTGCCATCCTCGGGATCGGGGGTGTCTGCGGTTGTCCCGGCCAGTGCCAGAGCCCTTGAGTTGCAGATGCCGGAGTGGCAGTCCGAGCGCAGCACGTAGGTAGGCTGGGTGGTGGAGACCTTGTCGAGATCCTCGTTGGTGGGGGTACGGTGCTCGGCGAGCTTGGACTCGTTGTAGCCCCAACCCTCGACCCAATCGTTCTCCCCCTTGCCGTAGTTAGGGTGCTGTTTAAGGGCCTCGATCATCTCGGAGATGTCGTTGACCGACAGCGGGGTACAGGCGACCGCGCCTAGCGTCATGGCCACGTAGGTGGGGTGGGTGTGCACGTCGATGAAGCCGGCGAGAACGGTCTTGCCCTGCAGGTCGATGGCACCGGCGCTGTCAACCTCGCTGGTGTCACCGACCCAGGAGAACTTGCCGTCGGTGACCTTGAACGCGCTGACGAATTCCTCCTCGTTACGCGCGGTGAAGAACTTACCGTTGACGAAGACCTGTTCATTGGTGGCGGTCATGGATGTCGATCCTTCCTGTGCTGCTCTGTGAACGGTGTCGGTTCGCTGTGGGTGCATCCGGTCATTCTCGGCTCGACTCTACTGAGGTGGCGGTGGTGCCCGCCGGCGGTTCGTTGACCTCGTCCAGATGGGTGACCCGTAAGGTCCAGTCCTTATGTAGAGATAGAGCATCACGAAGAACCCAATCAGGAAAATCAGCAAGGCCAGATAGACGGGCAGCTGGCCTGAGCCTGCGATAGTACGCAACCCCGTAGCTCGTCCAGCCGTCTTTCTCCCTCGCAATAACGACTCGGCACCGCTTCAGGTCCGGACTACATCACGCCGAACTTCTTGAACGCTTCTTGCGCACTCATTCCGTCCTCGATGGCCCGCCCCACCAAATTCTCCTTTTGCACCTTCTCCAGAGCCCTGCGGAACACCTCCCCTTCAGCAGCGCGCGGGATCACGCATACCCCATCAAGGTCGCCAAAGACGATGTCTCCCGGCATCACCTTTACCCCACCGATCTCCAGAGGCACCCGGAAGTCTATGACCTTCCCGCGCGGCGCTTGATCTTGGGCGTATCCTCCGTAGGAGAAGGTGGGAAAACCAAGGTGGAGGATCCCGCTCGTGTCGCGGTGGTAGCCGTCAACGACCGCTCCAGCGGCCCCAAGGTTTATGGCGCGCGTACTCATTAGCTCGCCCCAAAGGGCATACCGCGGCGAGCCGCCGGTGCAGATGTAGACTTCTTGTGCCTTCAAGTCGTCGAGCGCTCGAAACATCAGGCCAAAGGGTTCGGACACGAAGTCGGTGCCACTCGGGTCGTGCGACTCGACGAAAACATCGGCCTCCAGCACCGTCAAAGCCCGCCCGGTGACCACCATGTCGTTGCGGAGCGGTTTGATTTGCGGCGGCAGAAACTGGCGTAGCAGCCCCATAGTGCCCATTACGTCGCCGACCACTGCCGTGAAAAGATCGCGACGGATCGTGTCGAATAGCTCTTCGTCCGAGCCCCACTGCTTCACGTTGGCCTACCCTTCGCCCGACTATATTGCTAAAAGCAGTCTAAGGTGAGCAGATGACACGCGCCATAACGATCGTCGGGCCGTCCTGCAGAAGTGCGTATCTGCGCGAGCCTCTCGCCTGCCTCAAAGAGATTCATTCGCCTCGGCGTCTGCGCAGGCCATAAGCAGTACTCGTCGAGTGCGAGATCCTTTAGCCCGAATTATTCACAAACGCCTCCGAAAGCCTCCAAGGCTCAGATATGGTAAGTAGAATAGCTGGAGGCGTGGGCAGTGCGTAGGGAGGCCGCCACAGAGAGACTTCTTCGGATCTGCCAAAAGACGACCTGGGAAGGCGAGGGGCACACAGTCCAGGGTATGAGCTCGAACTGGTTAGGTCTATCGAGCTTCGGTTTAGGGGCGGCGGGGATGTTCGCTACCGTCTACTGCACGCAGGCGATCCTGCCGAGCCTCGGACGAGAGTTCGGGGTGGGTGCCGCGCGAACGGGGCTAACCATCTCTGTGGTCGTAGTGGCCATGGCAGCGGGGGCTTGGATCTGGGGACCACTTTCGGACAGGATCGGGCGCAAGCGGTGCCTCGTACTCTCCAGCGGGCTATTGGTTGCTCCGACCGTGGCCTTGGGCCTCGCCCCAAGCTTTGCCGTCTTGCTGCTGTGCAGGCTACTGCAGGGTCTTTGCATGCCGGGCCTTCTGGCAGTAGGCCTAAACTACGTGCAGGAGGTCTTCGGGGATTGGCTCGGGGGCAAAGCTATGGGTTGCTATCTGTCCTCCCTGGTCGCCGGAGGCCTGATCGGCCGGGTCGGGGTGGCGTTGGCAACCGAGGTGGTGGGATGGCGCCTCTCCCTCGCAGGTCTCGCTGTACTGCCCAGCGTAGCGGCGCTGTTCATGCACTACGCCTTACCACAGTCCGCTTCCCCGGCAAAGGAAAAGCAAGAGCTCGCGGCCGTCATACGCCTGCTAGGAAACCGCGCGTTGCTATTGGCAACGCTGGGAGGGTGCGCGCTGTTTTTCTCCTTCGTCGGCGTCTTTTCCTTCGTCACCTATTACCTTGAGGCTCCTCCCTTCTCGCTCTCTTCGGCGCTAGGAAGCCTCATCTTCTTGCTTTGGAGTTTGGGGGCGGTGGGGCCGGTCGCCGGAGCTGTAGCTGACCGCATCGGCTGGCGAGCGACGCTCGTCGGTGCTCTAACCGGAAGCCTGCTAGCGCTGCCACTCTCTTTGGTTGGGACTTTGCCGGCGGTAGTCGCGGCGCTTGCCGTGCTCACGGTGGCCATGTTCAGCGGAGCAACGGCAGCGCAGATCGGGGTGGCGACTGCAAGCGAATCCGACCAAGGGACGGCGAGCGCCATCTATTACAGCTGCTACTACACTTGCGGAGCTTTCGCGGGCTACTTACCCGGTGTTGCCTGGCAGTGGTGGGGGTGGCCCGGCGTCACCGGCGTCGCGCTTGGGGTATTGGCGCCGGCCGCGGCCATCTTGCTGTTTGCAGGAATCGTTCGCGAGCATCGCCCGAAGCTTTAACCTGGATCAGTCGCGAAGGTAGTTGAAGAGAGGGAGCCTTCTTCACTATGGTCGGCTTGTCCCGGAGAAACTGCGGGCCAGGGCCTGCGAACAAAAGTCGCACGGAGGCTGAGCTGCTGGAGGAGATCTTGCGCAGCTACCTCGTCTTGGCGCCGAGGCGATCGAAGAGGCTGGGCGAGCTCTGTTAGGCTAAAAGACGAGCACTGTCCCGAGGAAGTTGGGAAGTGGAGAAACGCTCC
>DATDKO010000401.1:0-6903 GCA_036519935.1 Rubrobacter sp.
GGCACTACCTGTCTCCGCCGACGCCACGGACGCGGACTCTGTCGCAGTAGCCTTCGAGGGAATACGCTCGGATCTCGGTGACCCTGAAGTCCTGGTCTACAACGCCGGCGCGTTCCAGATGGGCGGCATTCTGGAGATTTCGCCCAACCAGTTCGACGAGTGCTTCAGGGCCAACTGCGCCGGAGCTTTCTACGCTGCGCGCGAGGTACTGCCGGCAATGGTCGAGGCGGGGCATGGCACCATCCTGCTCACGGGCGCGTCAGCGGCGCTGCGGGGCAAGGCGAGGTTCTCGGCGCTCGCCGTCGGTAAGTTCGGCTTGAGGGCGCTGGCGCAGTCCATGGCCCGGGAGTTCGGGCCGCAGGGTATACACGTCTCGCACGTCATCATAGACGGCCAGATAAACACACCAAGGATCCAGGAGATGATGCCCGACCGTGAGGAGCACACCCTGCTCTCCCCCGACGCCATCGCCGAAACCTACTGGCACCTCCACGTGCAAGATAGAACCGCCTGGACTCTGGAGTCGGACCTGCGGCCCTCGGTGGAGAGCTTCTGACCCTACCGCCCGCCGGCCACGCGGCCAGCCACCGATGAGAAAGCACGCCCCTCCACGGTATCGTCCAGGGGTTCGAGCTCGAGGTTCTCGTCCACCTGGCGCAAGGCGTTCAGGATGAGCTGATCCGTGAGCCAGGGGTTCTTGGGGAGTAAGGATCCGTGCAGATAGGTGCCGTAGGCGTTCAGCCTGCGCACACCCTCGGTGCCGTCTTTACCATTGTTGCCGTAACCCACAACGACCTCGCCGAGAGGTTTCACTTCCTCGCCGAGGTAGGTGCGACCGCCGTGGTTCTCGAAGCCGACTATCTCGCGTGTATCGCCGGTCTCGGGGGACTGGACACGGACCAGCACGTTCCCGATCAAGCGCCTCTCGTCAGCCTTCCTGGGCTCCGTGTGCAAGTCGAAGATGCCGACGCCAGGAAGCTTCTCACCCTCGGGCGTTTCATAAGAGTGGCCCATGAGCTGGTAGCCACCGCACACCCCGAGGACCACGCCACCTTCGTCCACGACAGTCCTCAGGTCCGCGCCCTTGGAGCCAGAGAGGTCTTCTGCAAGCAGCGCCTGTTCCCTGTCCTGGCCGCCGCCGAAGAGGAAGAGATCGCAGCCAGTCGGCCTTATCCTCTCTCCGAGCCCAACGTCGACGACCTCCACGGGAATGCCGCGCCACTCGCAGCGCTTCTTGATGGCTATAACATTTCCCCTGTCGCCGTAGAGGTTCATCATGTCGGCGTAAAGGTGGTGGATGGTTAGCATGTGCCTCCCATTGTAAGCACGCCGCCTGCGGCGGCTTTCAGCACGCTGCATGAAGGCAGCTTGTCAGCACTTCAGCATTTCAGCTGCGTGGTCCTGGTTTGAACCCTCCCTTCGAAGCCGCATGTCTTCCTCTGGCATTCTCTCAAGCGCACGAGCGTCTCGCCACACGACACATAACTGACTGGCTGACAAACCGCCTGGCGAAGCCTGGCGGCGTGCTGAAATGCTGAAATCCTAATCTTCCCAGAACGGATGAGTGTAGCCCAGTTCGCTCAGGGTCTGCCGGATCTCCAACATAGCCGTGTACGTAGGCAGCACGTAGAGCGTCTCGCCTGGCGGGGTCGCCTGGAGTGCGGCCCTAATGGCCTCCTCGCGGTCGGGGATCACGGGGCCAACGGGAAGCTCCGCGTACTTGAGCCGCACGGCCATGTCTTCGGCCCTTATGCCGCTGACGGTGAAAGGGGCGGCATCCGTTTTGCCTTCCTCCCTCGCGTCGGCGAGCATCTCGAAGTCCACGTCCCAGAGCCACGAGACATCGCGGCCGTCGGCGTCGTTGTCGTTTATGGCGATCATGACGTTGCGGGCTTCTGCGCCGGTGACGAAGGTGCGCAGGATCTCATTGAACCCGACAGGGTTCTTTATGAGCAACAGAAACGCCACTCTGTCCCCCGCCTTTACCCGCTCGACCCTCCCGAAGGCTCCCCCGAACTCCCCGAGACCAAGGGAGATCTCCGCGAGCCCGACCCCTGCCTCCCCGGCCACCGCGGCAGCGGCGAGGGCGTTGTAGACGTTGTAGAGACCAGGGAGTTCTATCCTCACGTCAGCCTCGCCCTTCGGGGTCGAGAGCTGGAACTCTGAGCCTTTAGCTCCTTCGAGCCGCACCCTGCTCGCGCGGTATGCTGGCGCCGGCCGCGAGAAGTCACAGTGGCGACAATCGTAAACGCCGACGTGCCCCATGTATACGATCTCGTAGACGAGGGCCGTTCCACACACGGGGCAGTCTTTGGAGTCAGCGACGTGTTGCAGACGCCCGGTGTCCAGAGAATGCTCATCTACACCGTAGAATACAGGTCTCCTGGCAGACCGCCCGAGGCTCGCGACGAGGGGGTCGTCCGCGTTCAGGACCACCGCGCCGCCCCGAGGCAGGTCCCCGAAGGCCGAGGCTATGACCTTGCCCGTGTAGGCAAGCTCCCCGTAGCGGTCGAGCTGGTCCCTGAACAGGTTCAGGACTGCGAGGATCTCGATCTCCGCCTCCGCGGCCACCCTCGGGACGCTGGCCTCATCCACCTCGAAGAGCCCCATCTCCGAGAGAGGCGTCCCGGCCAGCCCCGAGTCCGAGACGAGGGCCGCGGTCACGCCGGTAACCAGGTTCGCCCCCGTCGAGTTGTTCACGGCACGGACACCGGCGGTCTGGAGTATTTTGGAGACCATCCTGGTCGTTGTCGTCTTGCCGTTGGTACCCGTAATCGCCGCCGACCCGAGCCGCAGCCGTCTCGAGAGCTTGGTCAATACTCTTGGGTCCACCCTGCGCGCCACTATCCCTGGCACCGTCGAGCCTCCGCCGGTCTTCAGCGTCCTGCTCGCGAACCGGGCCGACCTTGCGGCCAGTATCGCGGCGGAGAGACGAGGGTCTGGTAAGGGGCTCATGGCGTGGATTATATGGTTCTGGGCTAGATCTTGCGGAGGGATGTCCCACTCTTACCGACGCCCGGGCCGGGTTCCTCAGGATGGCTCGGGCGGGGCGGTCTCGCGAGGCCGGTAGGAACCCCGGGCCGGTTCGCCTAGCTTCTCGAGGTCCACGGTGTAGAGGCTGTATTTCTTACCGGGGGCATAGTCTACTGGGGAGAAGCCTGGCAGGGTCTTCAGCCGTTCGTCGAGTGGGCTGCCGGCGTAGACCATCAGGTAATCCGCGTGATAGCGGCGCAGTATGTCGTAGGCTGCTTCATCCAGGGTGGGGCCGAAGAAGAAGCTGTGTACGTCGAGGTAGCGTTGGGGGATATCGATGTGGGACCCGGCCAGCTTCTCCAGCTCATCGCGGTCTCTTATCATGCCCTCGCCCCTCTGGCTTACGACGTTCAGCGAGGCCGTGTACGCGGGAACGACATTGTTCGCGCTGTCGCGCGCGAGCAGGACGCCGGGGTTCTGTATGTTGTCCCTGATCCAGGGATAGATGGGGTCAGGGTCGTAATTGCTCGTTTGCGCGACGTCGAACTTGCGGTACAGTCCCACGGCCTTCTCCACGGAAGGCGGCGCGGCGGCGGCCGTCAGAAGAGCCACCAGCGCTATTGGCAGGACCCTGGTAACGCTGCGACCGAGCCCGAAACCCCCCAAGCGCGCTTCGGCGTAACTGAGGGCCTCCCACAACATCCAGCCGGTGGTGATCAGGGCGAGCAGCGGTATTGGCCAGGCGAGACGCCAGAGCAGACCAGGGACGATGAGATGATCCCCTATAAACGTGGCGACGGGAGGGACGTAGACGCCTACGGTTACGACACCGAGACCCCCGAGGAGGAGTTGGGCGGCCACGCTCGTTCTCACCCGCCACAGCAGGAAAGGAACGCCGAACACGTAAGCACCAAGTATCACGGGGTTGAGCAGCAACCAGGGGTGCATGATGTAGTAGCCGCCGCCGAGCTCGTAGATGTGCCTCCAGCTCTCCGTTATGAATACCGTGTATTCGAGCACCTTGGGAGGCGTCGCGTTGATGTCTGCGGAGAACAGCACGGCCTCCGGAGACCTGCCCGTAAACAGTAAGATCACAGGCCCGAGGGCGACGCTCCACATCCCGAGCGCGAGGGCCACCATCCCTGTCCATGCCGACCTGAGGCGCGGATTGGCCGCTACGTGCGCCACCCCGAAGCCGAGCATGCACAGCCCGATGGCCGGCAGTACAGAAGGATGAACGGCTATCGCAGCCCAGCAGAAGAACGTGAAGAGGCCGAGATGCCTCCACCTCCTGCGGTCCACGAAGAGCAGGGCGAAGAGCAGCGTCACAGGTAGGATCAGGAACCTTGCTGCGTATTTGTCCTCCGAGATACGGGCTGCCAGCTCCACCCCGACGTTGTGCACGGAAGGCTGGATAAAGATGATGTGGAACAGGGCGTAGACAGAGGCAATGAGAACCGCGGCCCGCTCGCTCTCGAAGATGGTAAAGGCCAGGGCGTAGACCATCAACAGGGCCACTACGACGAGCGTGGGTGTGAGGTATCTGAGCACCAGTTCGATCGTGTCCAGGCCGGAGACGCGGGAGAGGGCTGCCTGCTCGAGCAACCATCCGTTTACCTTCGCGCGGGAGAACCCAGCGATCCTCTCGCCGAAGTAAGGGTCCACCAACGCGAGCCTCTCGGAATCCGCGAAGTCCCTCACCCACGACAGATAGACCCATATATCGTCGTAGCTGCTAGGCACCCTCCTGACCCCCACAAAGGCCAGAACCCCGCAGAGCAACGCGAACGGCGCCCACAACCAGCCCGCCGGAGGACCGTACTGAGCCTCCTGTTCGGGAGAGGACTCCGCCGCGGGCGACTTCAGGCGCAGCGTCCTCCACGCTGCCACCGCGAGAAAGGCGGCGAGCAAAGTTCCCGCGGCCAGGAGGTAATCTTCGGTGCTGAGGTGCAGGATCAGGGCCGGCACACCAAGGAGCCCGAAGATGCCGGTGCTGACAGCGAACGCCACGGGCACCAGGGTGGGCCCCGCCATGTCGTCCCTGAGGAGCCAGTGTGACAGGAGCAACCCTGGCGCCGTGAAGAGGACGAGGGTGGCAGCGAAGGCGAAGGGAGGGAAGGCTCCTGAGAAACCTCTCAGGGGAAGGAGCAGGATCACCGCCGCTGCGCTAAAGAGCAAAACGAGCGCATCCGTCGATCTCAGACGAGTCAAGCCGCTACTCCGTCGCGACGATCCACCGGGAGACCGAGTTTTCACGAACCGCGTGTGAGCATGACGCGTGGGCCTCAGACGTTTCCATCGGCGAAAGCTAACATACTCTCACCCCTCTCACCCGAGCGATACCTGGCCGTTCTTCCGGGTGGCGCCGCCCCGGAGGTGCGGTACAAATAGCGGATGGAGATCTTCGAGAACCTCTCGGCGAGTTCGCGGCTCGAGGACGCAGAACTCGACGCCTACTCGCGGGCGGTGCGGGATGTAACAGAGAAGCTGGAGCCGGCTGTGATCTCGGTCGGCCTACCGGACGGACGTGGCGGCGGGAGCGGGGTGATACTCGGCCTCGAAGGCGACTCGGCCACAGCCATAACCAACAGCCACGTCGTGCGCGGCCTGCGTAGCCGCAGGGCGGGCAACCCGGGCGGAGACATACAGGTCACGCTCTCGGACGGGTCATCGGTTTCGGCAGAGGTGCTCGGCGACGATCCGCCGAGCGATCTCGCCGTCGTCCGCTTCGACACCGAAGAGGAACCGACGGTCGCCACGCTTGGTGACGCGGGGGATCTCGTAGTCGGCCAGCTCGTCGTCGCGATCGGGAACCCCCTCGGCTTCCAGCGCAGCGTCACGGCAGGGGTGGTCAGCGCCCTCGGGCGTTCTATCAGGGGTGAGAGCGGCCGGCTCATAGAGAACGTGATCCAGACGGACGCGGCGATCAACCCAGGCAACTCGGGCGGCCCCCTGGCCGACGCATCAGCAAGGGTCGTCGGCGTCAACACGGCCATCATCGGCGGCGCGCAGGGTATAGGCTTCGCCGTCCCCGTCTCGGGCGCGTTCCGCCGCGTGGTCTTCACCCTCGTAACAGAGGGGCGGGTGCGCCGCGCCTACCTCGGGGTGGTGGTGGAGAGCCGCCAGGCGCGCGGCGAGTTCGAGGGCGGCGCCGGCGTGAGGAATGTCGCCCCGAACAGCCCGGCAGAGAGGGCCGGCGTAAAACCGGGGGACGTTATAGTCGGCCTGAAAGGGGAGCCCGTCCAATCGAACGACGATCTCCTCAACCTGCTCGACGCATCGTCCATCGGCCAGGACGCGACGCTGCGCGTGCTGCGGGGTAACAGGAAACTGTCGTTAACCGTGCGGCCCCGAGAACAGCCGGCAGAATAGCTAGTCTGCGTCAGCACGCGGCTTTGCGGCTTGTCAGCACTTCAGCAAGAACGTGGTCGGCGAACGCCGAAGATGACAACCGGTCGACGATAGACCAAACTTACATTCTTGAGAGAACGGCGTGGCCGTATGACAGTCTCGCCGACAGAAAGCTGAATTGCTGACTGGCTGAAATGCCAAGCGACCGAAGGGAGCGACAATGCCCGACGTGACTTTCGTGGTTAGCGACGTAACGGGCGCTGAGGAGTCCGAGAAGCTGGAGCGGGCCCTTACCCGCCTGGAGTTCGTAGACCTGGTGAACGTGGACTCGGAGAGGGGGCTCGTCGCCGTCTCCTATGAGGGTGGGGAGGAGGAGCTCGGGAAGGTCGAGGACGTCATCGAGGAGGCGGGTTACGAAGCCGAGCCTTCTCCCGGCGCCGACCCTGACGTGGGCTGATCCATGCCCGAACCCTCCGTCTCTGTATCAGAAGCGGCCCGCTTTCTGGACGTACCGGAAGAGGAAGCGAGAAAGCTCGCCGACGACGAGGGCAACATCCCCCTGGAGACTTTGAGGAGCCG
>DATDKO010000402.1:0-2478 GCA_036519935.1 Rubrobacter sp.
ATCGGGATCACCTCCGCCGTGGGTTCGACCTCGGCGTACACCTGGCTGAAGTTGCCCGTGGTCCCCGAGATGGAGCGGGTGTTGGCCGCTACGACCCTGCCGACGCTACTGCTGGGCGGCGACCCTGGAACAGACGCACAGAAGACGTTCGATGGCTGGAGGAGGGCGATGGAGATACCTCAGGTACGCGGCCTGGTCGCGGGGCGGACACTGTTATACCCGCGAGACGGCGACGTCGCATCCGCGGTGGACGCCGCAGCGGACATCGTCTCCGTCGGGGCAGGTTCGGGACAGGAAACGGAGGTGCGTTGAAATGGCCACCGTGGGGTTGACGGCGGCCCAGGCGCTGGTGCGTTTCCTGACGGAGCAATACGTGGAGCGCGATGGGGTCGAACAACGCTTCTTCGCTGGGTGCTTCGGAATCTTCGGCCACGGCAACGTCGCGGGCGTGGGACAGGCGCTCCAGCAGTACGCAGACGGCCTACCGTACTACCAGGCCCGCAACGAGCAGGCGATGGTCCATACCGCCTCAGCCTACGCCCGCCAGAAGAACCGGCTCCAGGCCTTCGCCTGCACGAGCTCCATCGGTCCAGGCGCCACCAACATGGTCACAGGTGCGGCGCTCGCAACCATAAACCGCCTCCCCGTGCTGCTCCTGCCCGGTGACGTATTCGCCTCTCGCGGCCCAGATCCCGTCTTGCAGCAACTCGAAGCACCGCACGACGGAGCCCTCTCGGTCAATGACTGTTTCAGGCCCGTGTCGCGGTACTGGGACAGGATTGCGCGTCCGGAGCAGGTGATCCCCGCGGCCCTCACTGCCATGCGCGTGCTCACGAATGGGGCCGAGACCGGGGCCGTCACCCTCGCATTTCCGCAGGACGTGCAGACAGAGGCCTTCGCCTATCCCGAGGCGTTCTTCGAGAAGCGGATCTGGCACATAGGGCGCCCATTACCCGATGCCGGCGCGATGGAACGCGCGGCGACCATGATCCGGGCTGCCCGCCGGCCTATGATCGTGGCCGGCGGGGGCGTCATCTATTCGGAGGCCACAGAAGCCCTGCGGCGCTTGTGCGAACGCACGGGCCTCCCCGTCGGCGAGACACAGGCAGGCAAGGGCTCCCTTCCCTACGACCATCCTTGCGCCCTGGGCGCCGTCGGCGCGACGGGCACCTTCCCAGCCAACCGCGCGGCCCGCGATGCAGATCTCGTCATCGGGGTGGGCACCCGCTGGTCCGACTTCACAACGGCCTCCAAGACGGCGTTCCAGAACCCCGAGGCTCGCTTCGTCAACATAAACATCGCCGACTTCGACGCCAGCAAACATGCCGGCTTCGCCCTCGTCGGTGACGCCCGATCCACGCTCCATGCGTTGGACGATGCGGTTATGGGTTATGAGGTGGAGCGCGGCTACAGGGAGCAAAACGCCGAGGAGTCGCGGGAGTGGGACGGGGAAGTCGGTAGGTTGTACTCCCTGGGTCACGAGCCGCTGCCGGCCCAGAGCGAGGTCATAGGGGCTGTCAACTCGTTCTCGGAACCCGAGGACGTTGTCGTCTGCGCCGCGGGTTCCATGCCGGGGGATCTGCACAAGCTCTGGAGGACGCGCGACCCGAAGGGCTACCACGTCGAGTACGGCTACTCGTGCATGGGGTATGAGATCTCCGGCGGCCTCGGCGTGAAGATGGCCGCCCCCGAGCGCGAGGTCTACGTAATGTGCGGCGACGGTTCTTACCTGATGATGAACTCCGAGATTGTTACTTCCATCCAGGAAGGCTACAAGCTCACCATAGTCCTGGTCGACAACTCCGGGTTCTCCTCTATCGGGGCGCTCTCGCGCTCCGTCGGCTCGGACGGCTTCGGTACCCACTACCGATACCGCAAGGGAGGGTCCATCGGTCTCGACTCGGAGGAGGCCCCCGGCGACGTCCTGCCCGTCGACCTGGCCAAAGGCGCAGAGAGCCTCGGTGCGTATGTGATCCGGGCCGAGAACATCGAAGACCTGAAAAAAGCTCTCGCAGACGCCAAAGACGTTGACAGGACCGTGGTCATCCACATCCCCGTCGACCGTTACGAAGGTGTCCCCGATTACGAATCCTTCTGGGACGTCCCAGTCTCCGAGGTCTCCGAGATGGAGTCCGTGACCTCAGCCCGCGAGGAGTACGCGGAGAACAAAAAAGCCGAACGCAGATACCTCTAGAAAGGAGTCTTCAGCGTGCCAGACCTGCTCGCTACCAGCGATGACCAGCCTGACCATGACGGCACCCTGATCAAGGTTACGCCGGAGTCCGCGGGCTGGGAGTACGTCGGATTCGAGGTGCTCGGACTCGAGGCGAGCCGTAGCGTCAGCCGGCACACAGGGGGCAATGAGGTGTGCCTGGTCTCACTCTCGGGGACATGCTATGTGTCGGCAGGGGGCGAGGAGTGGCAGGATCTCGGTGGCAGAGAGAGCGTCTTCGATGGGCCTCCGGATGCCCTCTATCT
>DATDKO010000403.1:0-7543 GCA_036519935.1 Rubrobacter sp.
GAGGACGTGCTGAAGGTTAAGGGGGTGGAGATCAGTGAGCACAAGGTCATGAGGGCGGTGAGTTCGGTTGTGCCCAACGCCATCGCTGCCCTCTTGCTTCACCTGCGAGACACGACTGGCAAGTCGCCGCACTGCTACTTCGGGTGGACGGAGGGCAACCCTATCGTGTATCTGTTCCGCTTCCTCCTATTCGGGGAGGGGGATACTGCCCCCGTCACCCACGAGGTCTTGCGCGAAGCCGAACCGGATGGCACGAGGCGCCCGGCCGTCCACGTAGGCGGCAGATGACTCGAACCTTTGAGAACCTGATGAAGGCGAAGTTCGCAGCATTCACCTTCCACACATTCCGGTGAATGAGAGCGAATAGAAGGTCCGAAGTCGTGCAAGACTCGACTTTCCTCACCCTCGTCCCCTTAGGAAGAGGGAGACTAGCCGCCGGCAGTCGGGTCTGGTGCCAACCTTTCGAAGAAGGTGCCGAAGGGCAGACGCATCACTCAAATAGACTATCTTTGGTGTTGCTTGGGCATTGCTTGCGGGCAGCGAAGCAGATAGACCTTCATCAGATTGCCTGCCGCCGGACGGTTACGTGTCCTACAGAGTACAAGCAACTCCGAGCCGTGTTTCCCCTCTCGGCTCTCCGAGGGGCGCATGCCACGATTTGAATCGACGAGGGCTTAGCGAAGGGGCATAGCCTTCTCCGTTCGCTTGGAGGGTGGCAATCCTACTTACCACCACGCACGTTTCGTAGGAGCTCACGCGTTCCCCAGGCGCCTTTGCGTATCTAGAACCTCATCAAGGGGGGCGAGTTTGTCCATTATCTCGTCGGCCTCGTCGGTTTTCCCGATGCTTGCAGCATCGAGGCTCGCGCTCAAGATCAGCACCCCCACGTCGGGGTTGGCCTGTCGCAGATGGGCGATCAGATCTACCCCATCCCCGTCGGACAGTCCCAGATCCAACACCGCCACGTCGAATTCGGACCTCACGGCATGATTGCGGGCCTCGGCGAGCGATCCGGCCTGCGCTACCAGCTTGATGTCCGACTGGCTGTCCAGCAGAACCTCCATGAGGTCTCTGAAGCCGGGATGATCCTCCACAAGCATGACACGTATTTGCTTTGTCCCTGCTTCCGCATTCATTCCAAGATCCCCTGTGGCAAAGGGACCCGCAACCGAACCCTCGTGCCTTGCTCCACTTCGCTCTCGATCTCCAGTTCTCCGCCGATGAGGGAAGCTCGTTCGCGCATGCTGTTCAGGCCCACGCCGGGCGAGCTCTCCGACCCAAACCCCCTCCCGTCGTCAGTGACCTCGACGAGAAGTTCGCCCCTATCCATCTTGACGCTCACAGAAACCCTCATCGCCTCCGAGTGCCTACGGGCGTTGGTGAGCGCCTCCTGGATTATGCGCGAGACTTGCGTTCCGGTCTCTCCCAACGGCGTCGAGGGAACCTGTTCTCCCACCTCCAGGCTTATCTCGAGTCTCCTGGCCATCGTCCGGCTCCGCCTCACCAGAGATGCGACTATTTCGGGGAAGGGCCGATCTTCTTCATCTTCGAGGCGCAGGTCGTTGACGACCTCGCGGAGGCCCTGAGCACCACGTCGGACCGCGGCGACCGCTGCCTGCAGCTCCTCCCTCAACTTCACGTCCTTGGCCTGGAGCACCATCAAACCTATAGCCGCTGTGGTGTAGGAGAAATCTTGTAGGACGCCGTCGTGCAGGTCACGCGCTATCCGCTTGCGCTCGGCTTCGGTCACCCGTCTGAGGGACTCCTCCGCCCGCTTGCGTTCGGTTACGTCTTGGAAGTACACCGATAGCCCTTCGCGAGAAGGGTAGGCCCGCCCCGCTACCCATGCTCCGAGATCTGGAAATGTGGCCTCGAATTCCGTGGTGACGCCCTCCTCCATGGCCCGCTGTATCTGCCGGTAGTACTCGGAGCCCACCGCCTGGGGAAACTCTTCCCAGATGTTCTTGCCCAGCAACTCATCCCGCGATCGCCCCCAGAATTGCTCCGCCTTGCCGTTGATGTAGGTGAAGCGCCACTCCTCATCGACGGTGAAGAATGCGTCGCTGATGCTTTCCAGGATATCCTTGGCCCTCTCTAGGGCCGCTTGCTCGCGGGCCAGCAAACGTTCGCGTTCCTCGGCCACCTTGCGCGCGGTTATATCCCTAGTCACCTTGGCGAATCCCCGGAGGTCACCCTCCTCGTCCCTCAACGCTGTGATCAACACGCTAGCCCAGAAATGCGAACCGCCCTTGCGAACCCTTATTCCCTCTTCTTCGTAGCTGCCATCGGCGGCAGCGATGCGCAACTCCTCTTCGGGGTGTCCGCGCTCGACGTCCTCATCGGTGTAGAAGATCGAGAAGTGCTCCCCGATGATCTCCTCGGACTCGTAGCCCTTGATGCGGTGAGCCCCAAGGTTCCACGTTGTGATGTACCCATCGGCGTCGAGCATGAAGATGGCGTAGTCCTTGACGCCCTCGACCAGGAGGCGGAAGCGCTCCTCGCTCTCCCTGAGAATTTCGTGGGTCGACCTGGATGATTCGCCGAATTCGGATGGTTGCATTGGATCTATTACACTACCTCCAGGAGCAGGGGGAGGTATTGTCGCACATGGAATGTACGACACGCAGCATCAAGAGTAGACTCCCCGCTGAGCCGAGAATGGTTATGGCGGTTTTGTGACCCCACAGGCCGAAGGTTGTTTATCTTCTGAGAACGTGGCTTCTAGGCACTTCCGGGAGTAAGGCTAAGGGAAAGAACCGGGCGGCTAGACCCCTGTCCGTTCGGTGCCTTGCCACGCGCCCAGGACAGCATGGCTTGCTACTCGGCTGCCTTCGCAATGGAGTTTTTCAACACGCTGCCTACTTCCACACACTCGGGTAAATATTTCAGGCGAGGCTGTCATCCCTCCAGCAGGGTCAGCGCCTGGTGAAGAAGTAGGAGGCGTAACCGTGGGGGTGTTGGTCTCCAACATCGTCGCCGAAGGTCATGCGCGCGTCTCCTAGCAATGCGGCTTGCTCGACGAGGTACGCCATGGCATCTTGGTAACGCTCGGAGCCGACATCCAGGCCTGCTTGGTGCGCCGCTCTGGTTGGGTCCGCCCGTGCCCCTTCTTCCCCGTGAGCTTGGGTGTGGTTGATGGTTCTAAGTAGCCGCAGTCCGTCGCTCCTTGCTCGAGCCCTGATGGTGGTCTTCTCTGTGTTCATTATCTGTTCCTATCCCTTCATTCGTAGAAGGGAGGGCCCTGTTTTTGGCCCACCTTGTACCTAATGAGTGCAAGTATGAGCGGATACGAGGGGGGTATGCATCTGCTATGTGGCGTATCTTTGCTCTGCCAGGTGGCCATTCTTTGGGTACTTTCCTGGCGAACGTAGTGGAACCCCGTCAGGGCAAAGCTCGCAGAATCTACCCTCTACGAGCTTGGGTGCATGAGGTTCGGACGGATGCGTAGGGCTCCACTGGATGGCAAACATGCCTGGGCAGGCCACGGGCTCCGCAGGGAAGGAGTGAGGTGTTGGCCAAGAACGCCCTGGCCATGCTTGCCTACCTGGATCAGATGAGTAGTCTCCTGCTTGAAAGAGATCTGCGTGAATCCGAAGAGGACAGCGAGGTGCGAACACTTGCGCGGGCGCGGACATTAGCGGAGTTGAGTGGGTTGGATCGAAGGCGCAAGACAGCGGTCATGCACTTCTTGGTAGAAGAAGCGCTGATACAGTGTGTGGAAGGAAAAGGACCAATCATTAATCTCAGTGGTGCCAAGCTGAGCGATGCCGACCTGAGCTATGCCTACGTGTACAAGGCCGACCTGAGCGATGCCGAAGGCATCACCAACGAGGAGTTAGAGCAACAGGCCGCCTCCCTCGAAGGGGCCACTATGCCCAACGGCCAGAGGTATCAAGACTGGCTGAAGAGCAAGAGCCGCGCGGAGGAAGGGTAGAACGAATAAGCCCCGTCCAAAGGGCCAGGGACCGCTGGCAGAGGCCACTGAAAAGCCGGGCCGCTCTTTGGAGGGGGAAGATCCAGAGGGCACCCGGCTCGCCTATTGTTCAGATTCTCGGGCAGACGTTCGTCGAAGAGGTGAAGTTCGCGTAGAGACGGTCACTCAGCCTGTCTAGTCTTCGCGCCGGTCACAGACATAGTCGCAAGAGAGGTCGTAGTCCCGACCGTCCAACTCCCCTAACCGAGGTCCGTACAGATGCACCGAGATCGCCACGTTGTCGCCAGGGTTCCCTACCCGGTGAATGCCTCCGTCGTGGGGTAGGACGCCGGAGGCTCCGTCTTCCCTGCTCCACATGCGTTGGCGAAACTTTTTCAGGCGGGCGTGATCCAGCCGGGAACCGTCATCCAGACGCTCGTAGCGCTCCTCGAGTATGGAGCCCACAGCACAGCAGTAAACGCCCCAGGAGGAATGGTCGTGGATCTTTGTCTCTGTGCTCGGAGGCCAGATAAAAACCTGCAAGGAGTAGATATGGTCCTTGCCTCCATAGCTGTGTGCCACGTACCAGGCTCCTTCTGCACCCCTCGCCTCTTCTATGAGAGGGCGAATCTCACCTTCGAAAAATGTGGGGTCCTTTACAAGACTGACCAAGAAAGGAGCGGCTTGCTGTAGGGCTAGTCCCGTAGGAAGTTCGGAGATACGCTGCAAATGGTTCGTATCCACCGCCGGTAATGTCATCGAACCTGCGTCCATCGAGATCCCTTCCCTAAGGCCTGCTCTATGCTGCTAGTTGCCTGACCCTTGCAACGGAGTCCTCGACGAAGAAGGTCTCGGGATCTATGGGAAACGTTACCTCGCACACTTTGCTGGGGTATTGCCTCGCCACGGTCTCCAGGGCTCGCTCGATGCTCTCAGCCTGAACTGCCACCCTGAAACGCGCTGTGCCACTGCTCACCTGGACCGAGATCCTTATCATTTCCCCACACCTACTTTCCGCGTGAGATAGCGATGATCATTACTCGTCAATTATACTTCATGATCTTCACTGAGAATAGTGAGAGATAGTCGGAATGTGAAAATCAAGGCGATGTTAGCCAGGCGACAAGGCTGGGAACCTTGGGGACGAGGTCAGGTTTCCTTACGTGGAAGACTTCAAGGGTTCTCGATCATCTCTCGCCTTGTCGGGGCCGCGTGGCGCCAGATGTGTTATGGGCTGCCTAACGGGTGGAGTGGCGAGAGGTCGAACCCCAGCCGGCGCCTCTCCCCGCGGCAGCCCACATCCAGGCGCCTTCCTACATCACAGGCTTTACAATGCTAGTATCTTGACAAAGTCAAATAATTAGTTGACAGTAGCACATGTTGGCACGCTTGTGGACTGGAGGATATTCCGATGTCCGACGACGATTTCGATCGGCGCGCAGGAGCCGTACGGCGCTTCAACCGGTTCTGGACCCGGCAGATCGGCGTATTGCGGGAAGGGTACTTGGAGAGTCCTTTCTCCCTGACCGAGGTACGCGTCCTCTACGAGCTTGCTCACCGGGAGGAGACCACGGCGAGTGAACTCGGCGAGGAGCTTGGATTGGATGCGGGCTACCTGAGCCGTCTCTTGCGCGGCTTCGAGAAGCACGGTCTGATCCACAAGAGACTCTCCGAAGCTGACGGCCGACGCAGGCTCCTGCGGCTTACCGAGCGAGGTCGGGAGGCCTTCGCCCCGCTCGACGCGCGCTCGCGCAACGACATAGGGGCGATGCTTGGTGGCATATCTATCGCAGGGCAAGAACGCCTGGTCGGAGCGATGCGAACTATCGAGGAGCTTCTCAGCGTTCGGCCCGAGCCGATGGTCCCTTACCTTCTCAGGTCCCACTGGCCAGGCGATATGGGCTGGATCGTCCACCGCCACGGCGTCCTCTATGCCAGAGAGTACGGCTGGGATGAGCGGTTCGAGGCGCTCGTGGCGGAGATCGTGGCGAAGTTCATCCGGCAATACGACCCGAGACTGGAGCGTTGTTGGATCGCCGAGAGAGGCGGCGAGATCGTGGGCTGTGTGTTCCTCGTCAGGGAGTCGGAGGCAATCGCCAAGCTGCGACTTCTCCTCGTCGAGCCGAAAGCACGCGGGCTCGGCATCGGCAGCCGCCTGGTGGAAGAATGTATCCGCTTCGCCCGACAGGCCGGCTACAGAAAGATCACCTTGTGGACGAATGACGTGCTGAGCTCCGCCCGCCGCATCTACGAAGCGAAGGGCTTCCGGCTCGTCCACGAGGGGCCGCACCACAGCTTCGGGCATGATCTGGTGGGCCAGACCTGGGAGCTGATGCTGTGATTCTCTCGCGCGGACCGACGAGAAGGCGGTAGCGGACCGTCCCGCCTTCTCGTCGGTGAGCGCAGAATCTCATAGCATCATGCACAGGCAGGATAGTCCATGGGCAAGTCGCCGGCCAGGCAGCACACCCACAAGACCATGGACGTGGAAGAACAATTCAATGCCGATTTTATGACGGGCCGGCACCTTCCTCGCAGTCGGGCGCAAAAGGGCAGGAGTGTAAACGGGATGGTCTCGGGTATAGAGCACAGGAGAAGGCCCCTCGTCTCTGGCGGACGAGGGTAGCAAGGCCCGGGCTGTCCACGGAAGGAGTGAGGATGAACACCTCGAAGGTCAACGAAGCGGCGCCAATGATCGTGCGCGTGGTGCAAGGCTCGCTTATGGCGGGTCATGGGGCCCAGAAGCTCTTCGGGTCTTTCGGAGGGCCCGGATTGGAGGGTACCAGCGGCTTCATGGAGATGCTCGGTATGCGCCCGGGACGTCCCTGGGCCTACATGGCTGGACTCTCGGAGTTCGCGGGCGGCGTGCTCACGGCGCTGGGGCTGTTCAATCCCCTGGGTCCGCTCGGTGTCATAGGGTCCATGGCGATGGCAACGAGGAAGGCTCACTGGGGTAAACCCATCTGGGTGACCGAGGGCGGCGCAGAGCTTCCCGTCCTCAACATCGCCATCTCGACTGCGCTTATGATCCGCGAGCCCGACAGGTACTCCCTCGATCGTGTGTTGGGGATCCGCCTGCCGCGCTGGGTGGGGCTGGTGGGTCTCGTAGGGATCATACTCACCGTGCTCTACGCCGAGCTCGAGGCCGAAGAGACCCCCGAGCAAGAAGATGGGCAGGAGGGTGCTCAGGACGAGGCGCGCGAGGATCTGGCCGGGCCATAATCGCAGCGAGGCTCTCGAATGAGTTTCGTGGCCCCCTGGTCGTTGTGGAGATCCGACCCTTCTTATGGGGGAAGTATCCTAAGCGCGACGAACACCCGCGCGAGGAGAGGAGCGCATGTCGGACAAGATCAATGGCCAGGAGCTTCATCCGATGGTTCTCGAACTGGCCCGTGGGCGGAATTTTGCGGCATTCACTACTCTGCTACCCGGTGGCCACCCGCAGACTCAGGTGATGTGGGTCGATGCTAATGAGCACCGCCTCTTGATCAACACCGAGGTGCACCGCCAGAAGTTTCGCAACGTCGAACGCGACCCGAGGGTGACCGTCACGATCTGGGACAAGGAGGACCCCTATCGCTTCGTCGAAGTGCGCGGGGAAGTCGTAGAGAAGGTGAAGGGTCAGGAGGC
>DATDKO010000404.1:0-4478 GCA_036519935.1 Rubrobacter sp.
CTCTTCTCCTGGTCGAAGATCAACGTGACGCGTTCACCCTCAAGTTGTCGTTTCGTGAACGCGCTGGCCTCAGGACCGTAGGGCTCGACGGGTTCTCCGGGGTCCACTGTTTCCGAGGTGTCCACCCCGAGAAGACGCACATCCTCCGTCCAGCTCAGAGGAGGATTCACTTCGATGGTGTCGCCATCTACGACCCGTTCAACCGTCACGGTTTGCGTATTCTGGGCCAGGGCGGGAGTTGCAAAGAAAAGCAATCCCGCAATGATCAGCAGACCAAATCGCAGTACAGACTCCTCCGCCTTTGTACGTTTAAGTGCTAGCACATTAACCTATCGGCGAGCACGACGCAACAACACACCATCGTCGGTGACGTCTACCCTTCGACTTTGGACTGAGCTTCGTGCTGTATCACGCTCTGCAAAGCGCGTCTTCTAGGATTGATCCGAAAGCTTCCGCGGAGGCCGTCAAGCGTGTTACAAGCGGGAGGTGGTGGGAGCGAAAGGGGAGCTGTGGCACAAACACCTTGCGGTCCTCTCGGTTTACCGCACCCCCACCACGAAGGGGTTAGCTACGCTTCGCGCCTTGCTACTCTAGTGCCGCCTCCAGCTCGGAGATACGCTCCTGTCGTCAGATGAAGGCCTCCACGACCATCAAGGAAACCTCCGCCTCATATACCCTCACGGCCACCGGGTCATGTGGATTGGGTCCTCCCAACCTGCCGGGCCGGGAGATTCGCTCTAGCCAAGCCAAGGAGTCCGTAAGGGACTCAGGGCCGAGGTTCGCTAGCTCGGGGAGGATCTCGCTACGGCGCTTGTATACCTCGTCGAGGCGCTTGTTCATGTGCGATGTGGCGACCATTCCTACCTCCTCATCTAGATGCGGCTCGGGCCGTGGGCGCGCATCTCTTCGCGGGTGCGGCGATCTGCGTCTACGACGCGCTGGCGGCGTCCTTCGTCTCGCAAGGCGGGCCACGCCTTCTCGAAGTCCGTCTCAGAGCCGCCATCGGCCAGCCATGCGTGGCGGAGCGATTGGCTCTGCGTCCTCTCCTGGTGCTCCTCCGCTTCTTGGCCGCCTTCTCGTCCTATTCTTTTTCTGTACGCCTCGTAATCTTCGCAGGTGTACCTTCGCATCAGGAGTGTGCTCCTCTCTGTAGCCTCTCATGGGTGCTTCGAAACTCCATACGTCCGATTCTGCACAAACCCGTGCTCATGGAGCAGAGCTAGGGGAGGGTCTTCAGAAGTTGGTGGCGACGCTCCTAGCCGCACGCCTCCTCGAAAAATCCGCGCCCGATTTCAGGAATGCAAGCATACATCGCCTATCTTCGTGGTAGGTAAATTCTCCGAAGTTCGCACCTTGCATGGCCCCGGTCCTCTACAGCAGTGACCAAAAATATCGCCCAAGTATGATCCTAAACCAAGCTGCAAACGCTTCATTCCACCATCGCGGATAACGCATGTCGGTTCAATCGTTGTGACGTACGCTTGGATCGGGCGGCAACGGTTCGGAGAACACGTTGTAGCCGAGCCTTTCCAGCAGGGGGGCGCGCCTTCTCACCGTCTCGGCTCGAGGATAGAGCGTTGCTGCCAAGCGAGCGTCGGGCTGAGACCTGTAGGTTTCCAGAACATGCGCTGCCCTTTCTCTGGACGCCTCTTGTGCCCTACCCACCTCGATCCCGTTCCGGTAGGAAATGCCGGCGCTAAGAAGTATGGTCCCGAAGAGGGCGATGAGTAGCACGGTTCTAAGGACGCTGGCTCTTGTTGCGAATACCATCTTTGCCAGCATCGCGTAGACGCTCGCCACCGCAAGAACCGAGAAGGTCGTATACCTGGAGATGGCCGCCTGCCAAACCCCGAACATCCCCGCCCGCCCGAGCGTGATGGTGAGCAGGATAAGCGAAGAGTAGAAAAAGAGGGATATAAAGAACGGATGCTCCCGCGGCACTCCCCTACCGTACGTAGCGAGGAACATCGCCAAGGCGAGACAACCTATCACCAGACCGCCCGCATAGGCGTGCTCCGGCTGCCAAAACAGCGCGCTCCCCAGAAGGGTTAGGAAATACTCCGTTGCCGTACCGATATGGTTCAGGACGTCGAGTAGGGGCGGGTGGCCTCGCGGCGTGTGGTAATCAACGAAGTAGGCGACCCATTCCGCAACGCCAACGAGCGCCCAGAGGCCGACGAGAACCTTCTTTTCCGGCCTTGCCACCGACCCGAGGAGCAGCCCTAAGAGCCCCGCAGGCCACACCAAAAGCCCCTGTGCGGTCGAGAACGAAGCTATGGTAGCGCTCCCTAGGGCGGCGGCGAAGGCGTACGCTCTAAAGTTGTCGCGGCTGGAGGAGTAGAGCAAGTAAAGAGCAAGCACACCGAACGTTTGGGTGAAGGCGAAGTTTATTTGGAACCCGAACAGCATATTTTCGTATTGCCTGAAACTGAAGATGAGGAGCGCGACGGGAACGAAGAAGATGAGCGGTAACCCAATCTCCCTGCGGAAAGCCACCAAGAGCACGGCCGCCGTGATAAGAAAACAACTCACTACCACATACATCTCGGCCACGTTGTTGTACCTCGTCAGGAGTCCCAGCAACAGCTCGGCCACTCTGGGGAAGAACATCCTGTGCTCGTTGTGTTGGGCGTAGAAGTCCGCGAAGGTGAGCCTACCGCTGGAGAACGTGCGGA
The DNA here is from genome assembly GCA_036519935.1 of Rubrobacter sp. GTDB lineage: Bacteria > Actinomycetota > Rubrobacteria > Rubrobacterales > Rubrobacteraceae > Rubrobacter_D. The sequence continues at coordinate 2,676 of DATDKO010000404.1, forward strand.
AGACGAGGACCATGTCCCAGGCGTCGGCGAAGACGACGTTGACGCCGAACGCGCGGACGTAGAGGTAAGGCAGCGCAGCGGGGATCAGGACGAAAAACCAGGGAACGACCGCGAGTATGCGTCTAAAGGTGCCGGTCCTTCTTAGCCCTACCGATGCTACTCTGCTCACGGCACCCTCGCGAACTCCATCGGGCGGCAACGAGAGCGGCTTGTCCTCGTTGTTCGGAGCGTCTCGATTTTGTTGTCTAGGTTCCTCCGCCATAGGAACGGGTTCCGTCGACCTCCGATACCATCCAGACAGCTGCATTATCTACGTTTATTCACCGAAGGGCTTAGAAGGTAAACAGACGAAGGCGCCCTTTCGGGACTTTGCCATACCCGGCCTCATCGGCCACAATGCAGATCATGGACGAACTCAGAGCGGACCGGCTCGTGTGGATTTTCGGCACGGGGCGCAGCGGTAGCACGTGGCTTGCTTCCATGATGGGGGACATGGCGGGAGGAAGGTTGTGGAACGAGCCCCTCGTGGGCAAGCTCTTCGGAGATTTCCACTCGGGCGCGCGTCCGAAAAGCCTTCGGAGCAAGAATTTCGTGATGGCTGACGCCCACAGGCAAGCGTGGCTCGAAGGGATACGCTGCTTCGTCTCGCGGGTTGCCGACTCCAGGTTTGCTGATGCTGAGGAAGGAGACTGGATAGTCGTCAAGGAGCCGAACGGCTCAGTCGGCGCGCCGTACCTAGCTGCGGCCTTCCCACGAAGCGCCCTAGTGTTGCTCATCAGGGACCCCAGGGATGTAGCGGCCTCTGCCATAGACAGGCACCGTCCGGGCGGAGAGGCTTACGAGTGGCGAAAATCCGAAGGAAGTGTGAGGGACAGGGCCAGCCGAAATCCCGACGCCTTCATCGAAGGCCAGGCGAAGCGATACATGAGGAACGTCGGGGCCGCCAAGAGGGCCTACGAAGCCCACGAAGGTCCTAAGGTAATGGTCCGCTACGAGGACCTCAGGGCGGACACCCTCAGGACCATGAGGGGCATCTACTCAACCCTGGAGATTCCGACGGACGAGGAGCAGCTGGCGCGAGTGGTGAAAAAGCACGCCTGGGAGAACATTTCCGAGGAGAAGAAAGGGCGGGGCAAATTCCACCGCAAGGCCAAGCCGGGCGGATGGAGGGAGGACCTCAGTGCCCATCAGGCAAGGAGCGTCGAGAAGATAACCGCGCCTTTGCTCAGAGAGTTCTACGGGGTCGAATCCGAGCGCTAGGCTAAAGCCCCGATCCAGTCGTGGAGACCGGTCCTCCGCAAAATGTCCGTTATGCACCCTAGTGCGTGGAAGTGAAATTCTGCGAACTTCGCCCTAACGGAGTTCTAAGAAGTTCGTGCGTTAGACATTCTTGGAAGATCGCATGGACTGCGCAGATGGGCCACCTCGTTCTTTTGGTTATACTCACATCGCGTTACGTAACGAGGAGGGGGAGATGCTCATGGCAAGAAGACGGACGCTCTATTTACCGGCGCTGCTTGGGACCCTGGTGGCTGCGGTGTTGATGGCTTGTGCGGTGGCGTTGTTAACGGTCTCAGAGAAAGCGGAAGCTACCTTTCCGGGCAAAGTCGGTAGGATCGCCTATTCGGGCTACGATGGGAACGACTACGAGATCTACACCATCAACTCCCGCGGCGAGGATAAGTTCCAGGTCACCAACAACAATAGGGACGACTACAGCCCTTCCTACTCGCCCCGCGGCAAGAGGATCGCCTACGTGAAATTCGATGGAAACGACACAGAGATCTACACGATCAATGTCGG
>DATDKO010000405.1:0-5618 GCA_036519935.1 Rubrobacter sp.
ATGGACGTGACGTCACCGACGAGGCGTTCCGCAGGATCTCCGGCGGTGAGGCGCGAGAGATCTCCCTTTCACATGCTGCCGGGAACACCGACTCCTTTGTGAACACGTGGGGCATCCGCACCGAACTCTGCCGGCTCTACGGGTATCTGCCGGCGGCGTGCTCAACGGCGCGGGGGCTTCTGGCATCGTTTTCGGGGAGCTTCCCCCACCGGTAGCCGCGCTCGTACACCCACATGTCTTCAACCACGAGGCCATCGTGCAGGCCGGATTGATAGGGGATAAGGACCTGGCTTTCCGCGCCTTCTTGAACGATCCCCTCGTTGGTCGCAGGCCCGATGCCAGAACGATGTTCGAGGCTCAGAGAGTACCTGCCACAGTGCTAGCATTTCAGCACGCGCCAGCCTTCGGATGTCGCTAGTCAGCACTTTAGCTGATCAGCGCGAGATTTGGTGGAGGATCGTGGGGTCTTTTATCTTGGTGTCTTCTGCTAATAGTAGTGCTTTGCTGAGGATTATTGCGAGGGTGCGGTCGCCTTCGAAGGGTAGGAAGAGTCTGTTTCCGAGGTTTCCTGTTGTTGGCGCCCGGGTTGGGACGATACAGAGGTACTGGTCGTTTGGCTCCATCAGTATGTTGCCGCTGCCGAGGTGGATCCTGTAGGAGCGCAGATCGCCCTGGACGATCAGGAACCTGTCTTCCAGGCGGCAGCGGTCCGCTATTTTGAGGCGGGGGATCAGACGTTGCAGCACCTGCCTGCGCGTCTTTGCCGTCTGGGAGAGGGCGCCGAAGGAGTAGCTCGTCCAGTAATCTCTGTAGCGGCCTTCTGGGCCGCCGTTGGCCCAGTTCGGGTCGTTGCCCACGCTGGCCACGCCCACGAACAAATCCACGTCGCGCATCACCTCGGAGAGGACGAGCGGTGGGACCTCTTCGAGGGTGAGCGGGCCCGTGGGAGTGCCCAGTCCGCGAAATCCGGCGCCGTATCCGCCGCCGCCCGCGTGGGCGTAGTTCTCCCTGGCGTAGATGTTGTAAAAGCGGACCTGGTCCGTGGCCAGGTAGAGATAGGTCCCGGCTTCTGTGGTGTCGGTCCCGTAATGGTCACCAAGACCCTCGACCCAGAATTCGGCCCTCAACCCCCAGGCTGGCAGCTCCCTGGTCGCAGGCGGGTATTCGTCGTCGACCATAAGCCTGAGCTAGTTCTTCCACCCCCGCGCCGCGCACAGGGCGTTGAACTGGTGCTGTTTGATGACATGGGCGGCGAAGCGATTGGAGTAGGTGCTCGTTGTACGCTCCGCGTCGGTGAGCAGGTAGACTTCCCTGTGCGCCTGCTTGAAGGGCTGGCCTATCTCCAGTTCGGCGAGCCAGTCCCTCCAGGCGAGGACCTCGCCCGGCTCCTCTTGCATAGGGTGCCACAACTGTACGCGGGTCGAGTCTTCGAACCAGTCCAGGCCGTGGCCGTCACGACCCACGATCCGGCCTTCGTAGAAGACGCCGTCTCCCGACCGTTCCTGGTTTGTGAACTTCCAGATCAGGCGCCGCGCAAGCGTGCCGACCACAGGATGGTCGAGATAGCGTTCGCGCCATGCCCTGTAGGTCCAGGTCTTCTGCTCCAGATACAGCTTCTCGATCCTGTCGCGCTGGGCCGGCAGCATCTTCCGCAAGTCGGTGGCGGCGGCTTTGATCTCCTTCAACTCCTCGGCGCTGTGCTCTTTGACGGCCTTGGGCACGGATTTCTGCCTTTTGCCATCTGGCTTGATCCAACGTAGCTCAGTGTTGCTAGTACCCGTGACTACCAGCTCGACGCCGAACTCGCCCAACTGCGCACGCCTAACTCCCACCTGTTGCAGGCCGTAAGCTGGGACGGAGATCTCCTCGATCTCCTGCAGCGGCATACCGGCCTGCCCTGCGGCCGTGTTCAGCGCCTTCTCGATGCCCTTCTGCGCCGTGCCGAACTTCACCCTGGCCCGTAGCATCGCGAGCTGCCCCACTCCCCGCGCGTCAGGCATGGCGCCCAACGCCCACACACAGGCGTTGCCAAGCCTGACACACCGCGGGCCCATCTGCGGTACCTTGCGATAAGCCGAGAGCGCCAGTGCCCCCAACGCACGAGCGACTTCGGCATTCTCGCTCCCCGCGCAAAGCCAGGCGAGCGCCTTGAGGATGTCCGCGTTCTCGTCTTGCAAGAGGAGGTTGGGGTCCGGCTGCCACTGTGATCCCCGCTCGACAGGCCAGGTGCGCGGCCTCTCCACCAGGGGGAACCATCGAAGCACGGATCTTTCGAAGGCGGGGCGTCCGATCTTCTCTAACAGCGCGCTCGCTCCTCCGGACCACTTCTGGGCAGGCTTCGCGCCTCTTGCCCTGGTGCAGTGTTGCAGGAGATCGACCCAGGCCCCACGCTCTTCGCCTTCCATCGCCTCGATGTCGCTCTTCGCAGCATCCGACCACGCCTCGCCGGGTACCAGGGGAAGGGTCGAGTTCGAAAGGCCCCCAAGCTCCCTTAGCCTCGCTGCCCAGCGGCGCGTCTCTTCTGTGCTGTGGCCTTCTTCGAGACATTTAATGAGTTTGGTGAGCCGCTTGCGGAGATCTGGTGTGAGCTCGTGGTCTTTGAGATGATCCTGGAGCAATTTGATCATCTGTGGTGTTCCGCGCACGGATGTAAAAGGCTGGCGGATAGACCAGTCCAGGAGGTCACAAACGTCGTTGTGGTCGAAAGGGAGTCTGCGCCTGAGGACGGTCTGCATAGTTTGACGGACCGCCCAGGTCTCGTGGAAGGCCGCGAACCGCTTCCTGTGACGAAGATCCAACCACGTCACCGCAGCAAGCACGAAGTCGCGCTGCTCCTCCTGGCTTGCCGCGAGGATCCGACGTGCAGCCTCGGTGTCCCTGTTCTCGAAGGTGTACCGACGGTATACCTCCTCCTGCTGCTCGGCGACGAGCTCATCGATCCAGGCCCCATAAGGTTGTGCGATGCGCGGCCTGCGCCGGAACAGCTTCATCCTCCGACGAGCGGGACGAGCTTGAGGAAAGTGACCGTGGTATCTGGCCTGATCTCGATCTCATCTTCGAGCTCGTCCACCTGCCTGTCATCGACCAGCAAGATGAACCCGTTAGTGTAGAACGCTCTCTTCGCCAGCTCGAACTGTCTCACCGGGTCTATCCTGCGCCTACTGCGCATCTTGAAGCCGTTCAGAGACCTCTCAGCGTCGCTCGGCTGGACCAGCCCGTGGAAATACTCGGGCTGGTCGAGGTTGTAGTCGCGGACCTCCCGGTAGACGCGGGCGCGGATCAACTCCCGCACCGTGATGTGCTCGTCCAGTACATCAAGGGTGAAGCCTCTATCCTCATCACCACCGAGGTTGAAAGTCGTTTCGTCTCTGATCTTCAGCGTCATAGACATCGCCACACTCCGTCCTCGAGACCCCTTGGAAACGTATACGAAGCGTACGGCTTGTTGCACGCTACGACAAGAGGCAAAAGCCTTGAAACAGCGAGGATTCGAGAATCATAGGGCGAAGCCACAGAGCGACGTGGACAGGTTGCATCATCTCCCTTGCCATCCATACCGACTCGCCGTTCAGCGCGGATGGGCCGTCATCACTACACCGTAGCGCGGACGCAGCGTGGCCATCGCCACTGTCTCGACTCGCCGACCGGGGACGAGATGTAGATCGTAGCGTTGCGCCAGCAGGGCGAGCACGAGTGTCGCTTCCATTAGCGCGAAGCCTTTGCCGATGCACTGGCGCGGCCCACCTCCAAACGGGAAGTACGCGTAGTGCGAGCGCCCGGCCGAACGTTCGGGGGCGAACCTTTCGGGATCGAAGCCTTCGGGATTCTCCCACAGCGTTGGATCGCGGTGCGTCACGTAGGGGCTTATGGAGACGATCGCGTCGGCGGGGATACGATATCCACATATGGTGTCGTCCTCGATCGCTCGCCGGTTGGTGATCCAGGCCGGCGGGTACAGACGCAGCGTCTCGTCGATAACCCTGCGCGTGTAGGGCAGATTGGGCAAGTCGGCGGCTGTAGGGATGCGCCCCTGGAGCGCCTCGTCGACTTCGGCACGCAGCTCGCGCGCAACGGCCACGTGCGTGGAGAGGAGGTAGGAGGCCCAGGTGAGGGCGTTCGCTGTCGTTTCGTGGCCGGCTACGAAGAGCGTAATCACCTCGTCGCGCAGTTGCCTGTCGCTCATCCCCTCACCGGTCTTCTCGTCGCGCGCCTCCATAAGGAGCGCCAGCAAATCGTCGTGTTCGCCAGGCCTGCGCCGCCGCTCGGCGATGATCTGGTAGATGACGCTGTCTAGGGTTACGCGGGCGGCCAGGAAGCGGCGGTTGCGGGGCGTCGGCACCTTGAGCGGTGGGTAGAAGGGGAACGTGAAACGGAAGGTCACCTCATTCAGGAGCATCGCGATCGCCCGGCCGATCTTAACAAGATCGTGCTCTACAGAGGTGCTGAACAATGCCCTTGTGGCGATCTCCAACGTCAGGTGCATGAACTCCGTCGCCACGTCGAGTGGCAGGCCTTGGGCCACGCTCGGTCGCCAGCGTTCTAGCATCGCCAGGGTTGCATCGGTCATCAAGTCACCGAAAGCGGCGACACGCCGCCTGTGGAAGGCGGGCTGCGCCAGACGACGTTGGCGCAGCCAGAAATCGCCGTCGCTGGTGAAAAGCCCGTTGCCCAGGATCAACCTGAGTGTCCCGAACGTCGCGACTTCCTTTGAATAGTTGCGGTGGTTATCGTGTAACAGGCGCCCGACGCCAGCCGGATGGTTGATCTGATACATTCTCATGTGCGCAACGCGATACTGCGCAACGTCGCCGTACGTGCGTGCTACGTCGAGTACGAAGCGCAGGCGGTCGCGATAGAGATTGCCGATGCTGCCAAACACGACGTTTCCGCGTGGCCCCGGTGGCACCCCTACAGTGGCGATGGCTTCTCTCCTCGTCGTGCGCATCTGTGCCCTCCGTAATAGTTTGCGTTGGGCGGCTCGTTCCGCCTGCTACGCGTTCCCGCTTCTATCTGTCACAACACTACTCTATCTTCCGAACTCTGGGGCACCGCGGCTACTCATACGTAATCCGGTAGATCGCTACTGGTTGGAGGCGCTGAGATCCTAATGTAGTGGATTCCCCCTTGCACAGGAATGACTAGAGTAGGAACGCAAATGGCGCTCACGTGCTGGGAGGTATGCGCTCGCTAAGGAGGTTGCGTCTCGCGGAAGTGTCCTCCTGCTATATCCCTATCAGAGGTTCAGGAGGATGAACACACCGCAGACGATAAAGTTTACGGGCCAGCAAATCCAGCCGCTATGTTCCTGTGACTACAATGTATCGTCTCATCTTCCGGCGCCGTAGCAGGCAGTGATGGGCATCCTGGGGATGCCCCAGGCTTCTCGAGGTGAGATCATCGGCACGTTGGATGAAGAAAGGGGCGTCGGGACGATGGCGAGGCACGAGAAGGGCTAGACTCGCTTGGAGACTTACCTTACTCACCTTACGCAGGAGCCAGAGTGTAGAGTTGGGACACCATGAACACAGAGCTTCTCGAACTCTATAGCGATTATCTGTTGAGCGCCTTCAGCCACACTACCGCCACCGGTCTCTCGGCGATGACCGGCGGAGCCATAT
>DATDKO010000406.1:0-10808 GCA_036519935.1 Rubrobacter sp.
CGCCCTGCGTGGCGAGCCGCTTCCTGTCTATGGCGACGGGCGCCAGGTCAGGGACTGGCTCTACGTCAAAGACCACTGCCGGGCCGTGGTGCGGGTGCTAGAGGCAGGGACGGTGGGCGAGGTGTACAACGTCGGCGGCCACAACGAGCGGACGAACCTCGAGGTTGTCAAGACCATCTGCGCCCTGCTCGACGGGCTGGTTCCTGGATCTCCGCACGAGTCGCTTATCACCTTCGTCGCGGACAGGCCGGGCCACGACAGACGCTATGCCATAGATGCGGGGAAGATAGAACGCGAGCTCGGCTGGAAGCCCGAGGAGACGCTGGAGACGGGCATGGAGAAGACCGTGCGCTGGTACCTGGAGAACCGCGGGTGGTGCGAGGCCGTGCTCTCACGGGGCTACAGAGGAGAGCGGCTCGGGTTGGGCAGCCGAGGAGGACCGGCGTGAAGGGGATCGTGCTCGCAGGAGGCTCGGGTACGCGGCTGTATCCGCTCACGAGGGCGGTAAGCAAGCAGCTCCTGCCCGTCTATGACAAGCCGATGATCTACTATCCATTGACCACGTTGATGCTCGCGGGCATCAGGGACATACTGGTGATCTCCACCCCCGAAGACATTTCCCGCTTCGAAGATCTGCTCGGCGACGGTTCGCAGTGGGGTGTAGAGTTCAGCTACGCCGTGCAGCCCAGGCCCGAGGGCCTGGCCCAGGCTTTCGTCATCGGGCGGGAGTTTGTCGGGTCCGAGAGCGTCTCGCTCGTCCTGGGGGACAATATCTTCTTCGGGCACGGTTTCTCCGAGCTCCTGGAGCGGTCGGCAGGCAAGCAGAGAGGGGCCACCGTCTTCGGGTACTATGTCAGGGACCCGGGGCGCTACGGCGTCGTAGAGTTCGGCGGCGATGGGACGGTTCTCAGTATCGAGGAGAAGCCGGAGAGGCCCCGTTCGCACTACGCCGTGACAGGCCTCTACTTCTACGATAACAGGGTACTGGATGTGGCTGCCGACCTCACGCCGTCAACGAGAGGCGAGCTGGAGATAACAGACGTCAATGTCGACTACCTCGAGCGCGGGGAATTGCAGATCGAGCTCATGGGTAGGGGGATGGCGTGGCTCGACGCCGGCACGCACGAGTCGCTGCATCAGTCATCCAACTTCATCGAGACCATCGAGCAGCGGCAGGGCCTCAAGATAGGGTGTCCTGAGGAGATTTCCTACCGCAAAGGCTACATCGACGCCGAACGGCTCGAACGCCTCGCCCACCAGATGAGGAAGAACGACTACGGGCGGTACCTGCTCGAGCTCCTGAAGCGCGAGGAGTACGTCAGGTGAACGTCGTGGAGGCAGATCTGTCAGGCGTACTCGTCATCGAGCCGGATGTCTTCGGGGACGCCCGAGGTTTCTTTATGGAGAGCTGGAACGGTGCCCGCTACGGAGAGCATGGTATACCGGACCATTTCGTTCAGGACAACCTCTCATTCTCGGCCCACGGGGTGCTTCGAGGTCTCCACTTCCAGAATCCCAAGGCCCAGGGCAAGCTCGTCTCCGTCTTGCTGGGCGAGGTCTTCGACGTTGCCGTGGATATCAGGGTCGGCTCCCCGACCTTCGGCGGGTGGACGGGCGTGACCCTCTCAGATGAGAACAGGCGCCAGTTCTGGGTCCCTCCCGGCTTCGCCCACGGTTACGTCGTCACAGGCGAGAGAGCGCTCTTCTCCTACAAGTGCACAGACTACTACGTCCCCGAGTACGAAGGGTCCATCCTGTGGAACGATCCCGAAATCGGGATACGGTGGCCCGTCGAGAACCCTAGCCTCTCGGACAAAGACCGCGCCGCCCCACCCCTGTACGGGATGCCGGAAGGGGCACTGCCGCACTATAAGGAAGGCTTAGACGCGCGAAGTCAGTCCGAAAACACAACCTGATACCTGAAGCCTATCTCTCGAACAGAGAGATTCCGAGCTTCGCCAGGGCGCGGGCGGCGAGTCCGGCCAGGACAATAGCGCTGTAGGCGCCGAAGGGGCCGTGAACGCCGTGCTTGCGGTGGTAGAGGAACGCACTCTTGTGAAGGAGCCAGATCGCTTTCGGTTTACTGCGGCTGCTGGCGCCGGTCTGGTGGACTATTTCGACGTGCGGCAGGTAGTAGACGAGCCACCCTGAAGCGCGGGCGCGCCTGCAGAAGTCGGCGTCCTCGAAGTACATGAAAAAGCGGCCGTCGAGAGGGCCCACGTCTCGTAATGTCTCCCTGCGGACGATCATACAGGCGCCGGAGACCCAGTCGACCGAGGTCGGGTGGGACTGATCCGTGACGGCGGGGAACTGGCTCTTCACGATAGAGCTTTTGGGGAAGAGGCGGGTCAGGAGGGAGGTACGCCCGAGGAACACTGAGAGGGCACTGATCTCCCGCCGCGCCGAGAGCTGGAGATGACCTTCCGAGTCCACTATCCTCGGTCCGCATATCCCGGCGTTCGGGTTCTCTGAGACGAATTCTTCCAGATGCTCGAAGAAATCCCTCTCCACGATGGCGTCGGGGTTTATGAGGACTATAGGATCTCCGCTCGATGCGGCGATGCCCCTGTTGTGGCCGCGGGCGAAGCCTATGTTCTCCTTGTTCCGGATCAGGCGCACCCAGGAGGGAAGCTCTGGCGGCTCCACACTGTCGTTGTCGACGACGAAGATCTCGAAGTCCCCGTAACGCGTCTGTTGCAGGGCCTCGATACAGCGCAACGTCAGAGGCCAGGAGGCGTAGTTGACGATAACGACGGAGAACTTCATCGCGACACGGCCCTATCTCGCAGCCGGCGAGCGAGGCTCGCCGTCGCGGCGAGCGATGACTCCCTTAGGAGCCTGCGGACCTCGGCGTCGGAGAGCTTCTTCCTCTTCTGTATCTCTGCCCGCTTCCCGAGCATGAGCGGCAGGTGGCGCCATGCGCCTGCAAGTCCCTCCAGGTGCGCCTGCAAAGAGCCGGTCGCCGCGGCGGTGATCAGACGCACGAACTGTCCGAGGGCGAAGAAAGGCAGTATGTGCGGTACCGCGGAGAGGGGCAGGTTCTTGACCAGCAGGCTAAAGGAGTTGCGGCTACCGAGCCTGGTGGCCGTCGGGCTACGCTTGCCGCCGGTCGAGGCGCTTCCCATATGGTAGACGACGGCGCCGGGCACATAGAAGCAACGATAACCGGCGAGCTGGGCGCGGAAGCTCAGGTCTCCATCCTCGCAGTAGGAGACGAAGTCCTCGTCGAAGAGCCCGATCTCATCGAGCATATCTCTACGATAGAGTGCCGCCGCTGCGCACGCCCCGAAGACGTAGTCAGGCCTATCGAACCTGCCACTGTCGCGCTCGCCGTGTCCGAGGCGGTAAGGTAGACCGCTCAGACGCATGGCGTCCCCTGCCCCGTCGAGCACCCCGCGGTCGTGGAAGTCGACCAGCTTGCTCGCGAAAAGGCCGGCCTCGGGGTGATCCTCAGCGGCACGCACCAGCGCTTCCAGCCAGCCTGGGTTCTGCTCGGTGTCGTTGTTGAGGAGTACTACATACTCCGTCCTTGACGCCTCGATCCCGGCGTTGAACGCTGCGGCGATACCCCGGTTTTCGCCGAGCGGGACCACATCTACCTCAGGGTAGTGTTCCTCTACGAAGGTTATCGAGCTATCGACGGAGCCGTTATCCACCAAAATGGTCTCGAAGGCCCGGAAAGATTGATCTCGCAGAGAGCCGAGGCAGAGCCTCAGGAACTGCTCGCCGTTCCAGTTCGGGATGACGACCGTGACGCGGGGAGGCACGGCTTCAGGCCGGCCTCTCCTGCCGGCCCTCCGGACCGTGGATCTCGACTTTCGCGGGCAGTCGCACCAGGCCTCTGACCGGGGCGAGAGCCCCTTCTCTGGTTATCTCGAAGGTCGCCCCATCCTGTGTGCGGGCCACGTTCGAGTCTTCGGCTTGCGGGTTCGTCAGGGAAGCGTCCACCTTGTAGATGCCGGGTGCGAGCGGCATCCCGAACGTGAAGTCGACCTTAGCATGCTCGCCCTCGTCCTTCCGCCCGAGCGGAGCCCCTTCGAGCGCCGTATCCGTGGAGAAGACCTCCAGGCCGGCTCTCTCGCTCTGCAGGGTAATGCCCAGGGTACTATCCTCCATGGCCTCGTCGTAGCGTAGGCGCACCCGTACGGTCAGGGTCGCGCCCGAGGACAGCGCGTCGGCCGGTTGCCCGCTCTCGTCGAGCAGTTCGAGGCCAAGGATCTCGGCCCCTCCCACGATCCTGCGGGGGTTCGGGGTCCCGAGGTCGTCGTCCTTGGTCGGCGTGTCATCCTCATCTTCGTGCTCTATCTCGTAGTCCAGTTGCTTGTCCAGCTTGCTGGTGCCGGCGTCCTTCATCTCCTGAGACTTTGCCAGCATCTCCTCGTAGTGGTCGACAACCTCCTCGGGACTGCCGGTGGTTACCAGCCTTCCCTTGTGGAGCAGCACGGCCTCCGTGCAGAATCGCTTTACCATACCCATGCTGTGGGAGACGAAAAGGACCGTGGACCCGGAGTCCTTGAGGTCGTACATCCTCTGGATCGCCTTCTTCTTGAATGCCGAGTCGCCCGCGGAGAGGGCCTCGTCTATGACAAGGACATCAGGCTCGACGTTGATCGCGACGGCGAAGCCCAGGCGACTGCGCATCCCGCTCGAGTAGGTCTTGATCGGCTGGTCCATGAACTCCCCGATGTCCGCGAAAGCCTCGATGTCGTCGAAGCGCTCCACCATCTCCTCGTGCTCTATGCCAAGGATCAGGCCGCTCAACATGGCGTTCTCGCGCCCCGTAAAGAGCGGGTTGAACCCCGTCCCGATGCCGAAGATCGCCGACAGCCGGCCTTCGACCTCGACCTCTCCCGTCGTCGGCCTCAGAACGCCCGAGATTATGCTCAGAAGCGTACTCTTCCCGGCCCCGTTGCGGCCCACGACGCCCAGGGTGGTGCCTGGCTCCACGTCCAGGTTGATGTCCTGCAGCGCCCAGAACTCGTGGCTTCGTTTGGCCTTGCCGAAGCTCAGTATCTCCTCCAGCCTCGAGGACCGGCTCGGGGAGATCCTGTACTTCTTGCCTATTCCCCTGAGGGAGATGGCCGGCGTCACAGGTGATCTGCGAACCCTGGCTTCACCCTGACGAACAGCGCGAAGCCAGCGAGGAACAGGGCCACGGAGAACAGGGCGAAGTAGAGCGTCGCCAGCCCGCCAGGAAGCGTACCCTCGAGGATCATACCCCTGTATGCACCCACCAGGTAGGCCAGCGGGTTGTAATCGTTTATGAATCGCAGGTTCTCAGGCAACGTCTCAGGCGGCCAGAGTATGGGTGTCAGGAAGAAAGTCCCCCTTATGATGGGTCGTAGGACCTCGCCCATATCAGGCACGTAGGTTCCGACTACCGCCATGATGTAGGTCAGACCCAGGGTGAACAACAACTGCAGCACGATGATCAGGGGCAGCAGCAAAACCTGCCAGTGCAGCCTGTGTTGCAGAACGAACACGAAGAAAACGAGCGCACCCACGCCGAACAGCTTGTCCACCAGCGAAGCTACCGCGTTGGTAAAGGGGAGCAACTCCAGCGGGAAGACCACCTTCTGCACCAACCCCGCGTTGCTCCTGATGCAGTTGAGTCCCTTGGTCAGCGCTTCGGAGTAGGCCATGAAAGGGAGCAAACCGCAGTACAGGAACAGCCCGAAGTTGAGCGTTGGATCGTCCTCTACCTCCCTGAACCTCAGGCCGACCACCTCAGAGAAGATCAACGTCAGGAAGAAGACCCAGATCAGGGGTCCCAGTATCGCCCACGCGAGGCCCACATAGGACCTCTTGTAGCTACGGGTTACCTGGCGGCGGACGAAGTACCTCAGCAACCAACGTTTGCGGTAGAACGTCGCCAGGGAGTCGAAGAACTCCCCCGCGAAGCTTTTCTTACCGTTGTACGTGTACGTGGCCAATTACGTCCCTCGTATCATAGGCAGCGCCGCCAGTAGTGTAAGCCATGTGCCCGAGAATGTGGGCAGCGGCAAGTTTACATAAGCAAGGATGTGCTTGCCAGCCTGCGGCTGTGGACTATCTCACGGCGTTGTCGGCGTCGATACTGCCGTGCCCGAAGCTGGGATCATCCCCCGCAGGACCGAGGTCCTTGGCGTTGGCTTCCATGCGCTGACGGATGGAGTCCGCAGACATGCCCTGGGAGGCGAGCAGCCCGGCTAGGCCAGACACGAAGGGCGCCGACATGCTGGTCCCGCTCTGTATTTCGTAGCCTCCCGAGTTGCTGGTGGAGAGTATGTTCGTCCCTGGCGCGGCCAGATCCACCCAGTCGCCGCGGGTGGAGAAGGGTGCGAGCCTGCCATCCGCGGTGGTGGCGCTCACGGCGATCACCTTCGAATACGCCGCCGGGTACCGCGGCACCTTCCTCCCGTCATTGCCGGCCGCCGCCACCACGACCGCGCCCTGGCCATACGCGCGGTTGACCGCCGTCCTTAGCACGCTGGAGTTTCCCGGACCACCGAGCGAGAGGTTCACGACGTCGGCACCCTGGTTCACGCTCCAGTTGATGCCCTCCACTATCCGCGAGTCTGTGGTGAACGCTCTCGCGCCCATGACCTTGGCTATGAGTAGCCCGCACTCGAAGCATCCCCCGGCCACGCCCTTGCCGTTGTCCGTGAGCGCGGCCGCTATGCCTGTTACGTGCGTGCCGTGCCCGTAGTCGTCGTCGGCCACCGCGTCGCCCTCGACGAAGTCTCTCTGAGCTATGATCCTGCCTATATCGGGATGCTCCGAGTAGACGCCCGAGTCCACGATGGCGACCTTCGCCCCACCGCCCTTTGCGTCGTTCCAGGCGCCACTGAACCTCGTAGTGGTGAGGCCCCACTGGTTACCGAGCCTCGGGTCGTTTGGCATGATGGAAGGCTCGCGCAAGTAGTTGTAGTCCACGGCCTCGACCCTCGCTTTGTGCCCCAGATACCCCAGCTCCCGTGCGAGGACTCGCTCCCGCGCCGCCTCGGATGCTGCGCGCCTGATCGCCGGGAAGGAGACGAGTCTCACCTCCCCTGGCAGATCCTCCAGCGTCCGCGCTCCCGAGCGCCTGACGACGGTCTCTTCGGCCTCCTCGGAAGTTCCAGGTTCATAGGCGACGAGTAGCTCCCCGGTGACGTAAGGCGCGCCCTCGGGGTCGTTGTCCACCCCAGGCTGCGCGGCAGGTTCTCCCTTCGACCCCGGGGCGAGGATTAGTAGAAGGACCGCCCATAGTAGAGCAGCGGCGAAGGCATACCCTTGAAGACGACCCTCGCCGACTACCATAGTTTTGACCCGCAAACGTCCCCCCTACAAGAAGACCATACTGTTGCGCAAGGCCGCATTATCTTACAAAGCCGGAGAATTGTTAAGGGGTGCTGTGACTCATTGCGCGAAAAGATGCTCGGGTTCTCGCGACGGTCGGCGCCGAGACCGGGCGTCTGGCGCCACTAAACAGGGCTTTGTGAGAGTATAATGGCCCATTGCATGTAGTTAAGTCTTATGGGAGTAGATCGTTGCAATCACCTTGTGGCCGACAAGCCCTCCTGAGGGCGTGGGAGGAACGACATTGACGCCGAGGTTCAAGTGGGCCTGGCGGCGCGCTGTGAGAAAGGGCGAGTCCCTCCGCTCGCGGGCCCGACGATCGTCGCGCGGCGTAAGGCCTGAGAACATCGTCTGGATTTTCGGCACGGGTCGTAGCGGCAGCACGTGGCTCGGCTCCATGATGGGGGGCCTCGAGGGATGCGCCATGTGGAACGAGCCGCTTGTAGGAAACCTCTTCGGCAACTTTCACTACTTCAGGGTGGGGGGGCGCAAGTCAGGCGGACAATACATCCTGGGAGAGCCCTACAAAGAGACCTGGCTCGGACCCATGAGGGATCTGGTCCTCGGCGGGGCAGCCGCCAGATGTCCCGAGGTAATCGGGGGCGGATACCTGATCATCAAGGAGCCGAACGGCTCCATAGGCTCGCCGCTGCTCATGGAAGCCCTACCCGAGAGCCGTATGATCTTCCTGATCCGGGACCCCAGGGACGTTGTTGCCTCTAGTATGGACGCCCGTAGCGAGGGAAGCTGGCTTTCTGAGCGAAGGGAAACCCAGAGACGTACGTCGAAGGCGGACAGGACCCCGAACGTCTACGTGAGGATGCGCGCTAACTCCTACGTGCAACAGATAGAGAAGACCGGGCAGGCCTACAGAGCCCACGGTGGTCACAAGGTAATGGTCCGCTACGAGGACCTCCGCGCAGATACTCTGGAGACGATGAAGCGCATCTACTCGGCGCTAGGGATGTCCGTGGAGGAAGCCGAGCTTGCGCGGTCTGTGGAGAAAAACTCCTGGGAGAACATACCGGAGGACAAGAAGGGTGAGGGCAAGAAGCGGCGCAAGGCGAAGCCGGGCGGCTGGAGGGAGGACCTGACCCCCAAGCAGGTCGAGATAGTCGAGGATATTACGGCGCCGCTCCTTAACGAGTTCTATCCCCACACGGCGACCACGCGGGGGGCGCTGTGATCCGGGACGCCTGGCGCAAGGTAAGGAGTAGAGGGATGCCGCCCGCAGGAGAGGAGACCGGCGGCATGAGGCCGGAGAACCTCGTCTGGGTGTTCGGTACGGCGAGGACGGGAAGCTCCTGGCTCAGCGCCATCATGGGCGAGATAGGGGGCTACAGCAGGTGGCACGAGCCGCTTGTGGGGCATCTGTTCGGCAACCTCTACTACGAGCGGGCAGGCCACCGCAGCGAGGATGAGCACTTCATTCTCGGGGCCCGCTACAGGGAGATCTGGCTCGGCACGGTCAGGAGGTTCGTCCTCGACTCGGCCACCGCGCGTTTCCCCGAGGTAGCAGCCAAAGACGGAAGGTACCTGATCATCAAGGAGCCGCAGGGCTCGATGGGGGCTCCGTTGCTCATGGAGGCGCTGCCCGAGAGTCGTATGATCCTGCTCGTCCGTGATCCCAGGGACGTCGTCGCCTCCAACCTCGACGCCCACAAGAAAGGGACCTGGACCGCCGACCTGATGAGGAAAGGCGGCAAGGAGAAGCCGCCTTCGCTGGCCGAGAGTAGGCCAGACGCCTTCGTGAAGGGTCAGGCCAGGAGGTACGTGCGGGATGTCGGAAACGCCAAGAAGGCCTACGAGGGCCACAGGGGGCACAAGGTCCTCCTCAGATACGAGGACTTGAGGGCAGATACTCTGGAGACGATGAAGCGCATCTACTCGGCGCTGGAGATGCCCGTGGAGGAAGCCGAGCTTGCGCGGTCTGTGGAGAAAAACTCCTGGGAGAAGATCCCGGTCGAACAGAAGGGCGATGGCAAGTTCCACCGCAAGGCGAAGCCGGGCGGCTGGAGGGAGGACCTGACCCCCGAGCAGGCCGAGATAGTCGAAGGGGTGGCAGGCTCACTCCTCAGGGAGCTCTACCCCGTCCGGAGCAACGCGTAGGGGCCTCCTGGTGCCTGTCTTCAGATATCCTACGGTCTCCGGTGTGGCGCGCAGGGTCAGGGCTGTCCTTGGCCTTGAGGGCGATGTTACCCGCGGTGCCTTATCAGAACCGACCAGGACGAACGCTGGCGGACCCTCCGCAGTTGGCGTCGCTCCCGAGAACATGATCTGGATCTTCGGCACAGGACGTACCGGGAGCACTTGGCTCGCCGCGATGATGGAGGAGCCGGATGGTCATGACGTGTGGTTCGAGCCCAGGGTTGGAACCGTCTTCGACCCCCAGAGGTTCCAGCGCCACGGTGGGAAGCACTTCATCCTCGCATCCCAGTACAAAGACGTCTGGCTCCGTTCCATCAGGAACTTCATCCTGGACGGGGCCAACGCGCGTTTCCCTGAGTTGGATGGCGGATACCTCGCGGTCAAGGAGCCTGGCGGCTCGGTGGGTGCTGGCCTGATCATGGAGGCTCTGCCGGAGAGTGGGATGGTGCTCCTGATCCGTGACCCGAGGGACGTTGTCGCCTCCTGGCTCGACGCTACCAGGAAGGGTGGTTGGCAGACCAGGCGAAGAGGCGAAGGAGGCCGTCGCGCGGAGTCGCTCGCCGAGACGAAACCGAACGCTTTCGTGAGGCGCCACGCCAACGCCTACCTGCAGCACGTCGGGAGTGCAAGACGGGCCTACGAGGCGCATGAGGGCCGTAAGGTGGTAGTCCGCTACGAGGATCTGAGGGCAGACACCCTGGGGACGATGAAGCGAATGTACGGCGAGTTGAACGTCCCTTTAGAGGTGGCACAGCTCGCCAAAGCTGTGGAGAAGCACTCCTGGGAGAACATACCGGAAGAGGAGAAGGGGCAGGGCAAGTTCTACCGCAAGGCCACGCCTGAGGCGTGGCGCGAGGACCTTACGCGCCGCCAGGTGAAGACCGTCGAGCGGATAACGGCGCCGCTTCTCGAGGAGTTCTACCCCACGGTGCCGGCGGAGCAGCAAGGATGAGGGCTTCGCAAGACAGAGCACACGAAGGGGCGCCGGTGGGGCCAGCCCTTACGGAGGATGCCTGTGTCGATCTCTAGGTACCGCAACGCACTCCGGTCTTTACGCGAGGGGCCTGCCCGCCTAGGATCGACCGTCGACAGGCTTAGGGTGCGCCTTAGAAGGCAATCGCCCAACGGGACGGCCTTCCGCGGTGAAGAGATGCCGGTGTTCTTCGTCGTCGGGCTGGCGAAATCAGGCACCACGTGGTTGATGAAGATCCTAGACGCCCATCCCGAAGTACTCTGCAAGGGTGAGGGCCGGTTCTTCGGCGAGGAGTACAGGCGGGAAGTCCTGGCCCAGACGCAGACCAAGCAGCAGCCCAGCTCGCTGTACAACGCACTGCTCGGCT